>JBIIZX010000030.1:0-13859 GCA_044346055.1 Burkholderiaceae bacterium
TTGGCCGCAGGCGGCCGAGGCCATCATGACCACCGACACGCTGCCCAAGGCGGCCTCGGGCAAGGCGCGCGTGGGCCAGCACGAAATCACGGTGACGGGCATTTCCAAGGGCGCCGGCATGATCAAGCCGAACATGGCGACCATGCTGGGCTTTGTCGCCACCGATGCCGCGATCGCCCCGGCGCTGCTGCCACGCCTGGTGCGGCAGGCGGCCGATGCCTCGTTCAATCGCATCACGATCGACGGTGACACCTCGACCAATGATTCGTTCGTCGTCATCGCCACCGGACGGAGCGGCATGCCGGTCATCGACTCGGTCAACGACCCCCGGCTGGACGAGCTCACGCTGGCGGTGACGCAGGTCGCACAGCGCCTTGCGCAGGCCATCGTGCGCGACGGCGAAGGTGCCACCAAGTTCATCGAGATCGTGGTCGAGGGCGCGCAGGATGAGCGCGAGGCGGCCCAGGTCGGCTACGCGGTGGCCCATTCGCCGCTGGTGAAGACCGCCTTCTTTGCATCCGATCCCAACCTCGGGCGCATCTTGGCGGCCGTAGGCAATGCGGGCATTGCGGATCTGGATGCCGACAAGGTGCAGCTTCACCTGAACGAGGTGTGGGTCGCCCGCAATGGCGGACGACACCCTGACTATCGGGAGGAAGACGGCCAGCGCGTGATGCAAGGCAGCGAGATCGTGGTGCGCATCGACTTGGGGCGTGGCGAGGCCCACAGCACCGTGTGGACCTGCGACCTGTCGCACGACTACGTCTCGATCAACGCGGACTATCGCAGCTAAAGGGTCCATGGACGAGCAGCCTCTGCGCGAGATCGCCGCCGTGCTGGCACGGCTGGCGCCGCTGCTGCCACCGGCGCATCTGGCACCCGACTGGACCGCGAGCGCGTTTCGGTGGCGGCGCCGCCAGTACCTTGGCGTGCAGCTGGGTCGCCTGGAGGCCGTGCAGCATGTGGCAACAATCGCGGCCCAGGACCTGCAGCACGTCGAGTCGCAAAAGGCGGCGCTGCTGGCCAACACCCGCCAGTTCGTGCGCGGCCTGCCGGCCAATAATGTGCTGCTCACCGGCGCGCGCGGCACCGGAAAGTCCTCGCTGATCCGCGCCTGCCTGAGCGAGTTTGGCGCGCAGGGCCTGCGGTTGATCGAAGTCGACAAGCACGATCTCACCGATCTCGCTGACATCGTGGCCCAGGTCGCCGCACGGCCCGAGCGCTTCATCATCTTCTGCGATGACCTGTCGTTCGAGGAAGGCGAGTCGAGCTACAAGGCACTCAAGGCCGTGCTCGACGGGTCGCTCGCGGCTGCCGGCGACAACGTGCTCATCTACGCCACCTCCAACCGGCGCCACCTGATGCCCGAGTACATGCGCGAGAACCTCGCGGCCAAGTACCAGGATGACGGTGAGATCCATCCGGGCGAGACGGTGGAGGAAAAGATTTCGCTGTCTGAGCGCTTTGGCCTGTGGCTGTCGTTCTACCCGTTTCGGCAAGACGACTATCTCGACATCGCTGCACACTGGTTGCGTCACTATGGCGCCAGCGCGGCATTGGTCGAGGCAAGCCGCACCGAGGCCCTGCAGTTCGCGCTGCAGCGCGGCTCGCGTTCGGGCCGCGTGGCGCTGCAGTTCGCGCGCGATCTGGCGGGGCGGCACGGGCTGCAGCGGCCGCGCTGAGCTTGTTTCGGCGGAGCGCATGCTGGTGGAGCGCAGTTCATCGAGCAAATTCCAGTGAGCACCGTGCAAGCGCGCAAGACGACTGAGGTGGCGGTCGGTGTGTTGCTGCGGCCCGATGGCGCCGTGCTGCTGGCCGATCGACCCGAAGGCAAGCCTTATGCGGGCTATTGGGAGTTCCCGGGCGGCAAGATCGAGCCTGGTGAGGACGTGCAGCAGGCGTTGGCGCGTGAACTGCACGAGGAACTCGGCATCGAGATCGGCGCCGCGTTGCCATGGTTCGTATTCGAGTACGACTACCCGCACGCCTACGTGCGACTGCATTTTCGCCGCGTGTTTGACTGGGGCGGTGCACCGCACTCTCGCGAAGGCCAGCGGTTGGCGTTTGTCGATCCGGGCGGTGCGTTGCCGCAGCCGCTGCTGCCAGCGGCGATCGCGCCGCTGCGCTGGTTGACGCTGCCTGCGGTGTGCCTGCGATCAGCCGTGCACGCGCACGGCCACGCCGCTTTCATTGCAAACCTGGAGATGCAACTGGCGCGGGGGCCTGCGCTGCTGTTGGTGGACGAGCCCTGCTTGTCACAAGAGGAGGTGCGTGCGGTGCTCGACGAGGCGCTACTGCGCTGTCGCGCGCACGGCGCGCCCATCCTGATCTCGAGCATCCACGCGGCACTGGCGCCGCTGGTCGATGGCCTGCTGCTGTCGCCGGCGGATCTCGCCAGCGCAAGTGCGCGGCCTGCCGCGACCTGGGTCGGCGCCTGCATCGAATCGGCGACGCAATTCGGCAACGCTGCGCGCCTTGGCGTCGACTTCTGCATTGCCGGCCCGGTGTTGCCATCGGCCGAGCAGCCGGCAGCACCGACGCTCGGCTGGCATGGCTTTGCGGCGCTCGCCGCGCAAGCTGGGATGCCCGTCTATGCGGCCGGCGGCTTGTCGGCGTTCGATCAGCAGCGCGCGCAGCATGCAGGCGCGCATGGGGTTGCTGTCAACGCCGAGTACCGCTAGTGCTTGATGTTGTCGCCCGGCGACTGATTCGCAGGGTCGGTCGGATCCACGGGGCTGCCGGGGATGACATGGCGCTCGGCCGCCCAGTCGCCGAGGTCGATCATGCGGCAGCGTTCGGAGCAGAACGGGCGGAAGCTCGAAGCCTCGGTCCACGGTACGGCAGCACTGCACACCGGGCAGGCGACGGTCTTGGTCATGGCTAGAACGCGCAGAGATTAAGTTCAAACGGCACATCGCGCTCTACCGGCCGCGGCTTCATGTCGCGGTCGGCCGCGGTGAAGCGGATCCACATCATGTACTTGTTGGCACTCATCTCGGGCACTGCGTTCAGGTCGGCGGCAATGCGAACCTGCAGCAAGGCATAGGTGCGCCCCTGCAGCATCTGCTGGAACTGCCCTTGGGCGGCGACCTGGCTTGTGCGGTGGCTGGTCTCGCGCAGCATCTTGAGCACGATGGCCGTGCCCGAGACGTACTGTGTCAGCGGCCGCACCCATTGCTGCAAGTCGGCGGTGCGCTGGGCCAGATCGCCCATCAACCAGGCGTGATAAGTCGGCAGGTCGAACTCGCAGGTGCCGCCGGGAATGCCGGCGCGGCTGCGGATGCTGGTGAGCCACTCGTTGTCGCGCAGGTGCTGGCCGGCCTTTCCAGGAGTGGCATTCAGTGCGTGCTGGGCCTGCTCGATTTCGCGCAGCACATGGTCGAGCGCCTCCTCGGCCACCTGCGGATTGTTGCGCAGGGCGTTGAGCGACTGCTTGTGCCGCTCCAGTTCCTGCAGCAAATCGCTTTTCAGGTCGGCGCGCGCTGTCACTTCGAGGATCTCGAACAGCGTCAGGAGCGCGGTGTGGTGGCAGAACGGATGTTCCTGCGCGCAGAAGTAGCCGAGCTTTTCAAACAAGTCTTCGAGGCGCAGCAAGGTGCGGACCCGCTCGGAGAACGGGTATTCATACAGCACCATGCGCTGCTCGGTGGTCATCGTGGTCCAGTGATCGCGTTGCCTGCACGCGATACTAACGCGCGCTCTGCATCGGGCGCGCACCAGCCAGTGCCAGGTAGGCTGCATGGAGCCGGGCGACGCGCACCGGCACGAGGTCGAGCCCGCCGCCGTTGAACAGCACATCCTGGGCCGCTTCTAGGCGCGCCGGCCGGCTGGCCTGCTGCTCGATGATCGACTCGATCTGGCTGGCCGGCAGACCCGAGCGGCGCTCCACCCGCCGCAGTTGCTCCGCCTCCGGGCAGTCGACCACCAGCACTCGATCGACGCGCCGCTGCCAATCCCCCGACTCGACCAGCAGGGGAACGGCGAACACCACATAAGGCGCGCCGGCGGCCGAAGCGGCCGCGGCCTGCTCTAGCGAAAGTTGGCGCACCAGTGGATGCACGATGGCCTCGAGGTCGCGCTTGGCGTGTACGTCAGAAAACGCGAGGCTGCGCATGGCGGGGCGGTCGAGCGCGCCATCGGCTGCGAGCACGCCCCAACCGAAGCGGGCTGCGATGGCGTCGATCGCTGCACCGCCGGGGGCAGTGACCTGATGGGCGAGTGCGTCGGCATCGATGACTGCGGCACCTGCTGTGGCCAGCAGGCCGGCCACCAGCGACTTGCCGCTGCCAATGCCGCCGGTCAGGCCGACGGCGAAGTACCTGGCGTCAGTAGCCAAGAAAGCGGACCGCCAGTGGCTGGCCCACCAGCAAGGTGATGAAGCCGGCGGCAGCGAGGTAGGGACCAAAGGGAATTGGAATGTCGCGGCCACGCCGCGCCAGGATCATCAGGACAACGCCGACCACTGCACCGACGACCGACGAGATCAGCACGATCGGCAGCAGCATCTTCCAGCCCATCCAGGCGCCGAGCGCGGCAAGCAGCTTGAAGTCGCCATAGCCCATGCCCTCCTTGCCGGTGACGAGCTTGAACAGCCAGTAGATCGACCACAGGATGAGGTAACCGGCTGCCGCGCCGACCACTGCGTCCTGCAATGGCGCGAAGATGCCGTTGACGTTGACCAGCAGACCCAGCCACAGCAGCGGCAGGGTCAGGCTGTCCGGCAGCAGCGTGGTATCAGCGTCGATGAAGGTGAGCGCGATCAGCACCCAGGTGAACACCAGCGCCAGGCCACCGGCCCAGCCAAAGCCAAAGTGCCAGGCGACCAGCGCCGACAGCAGGGCCGTGGCTGCCTCCACGACGGGATAGCGGGCCGAGATGCGCGTGCCGCAATGCGCGCACTTGCCGCGCAGCACAAGGTACGACAGCACCGGCACGTTGTCGACGATCCGCAGCGGCGCCTTGCAACTCGGGCACTGCGAGTTGGGCACCCACAGGTTGTAGACGCCTTGCTCGCTGCTTTCCCGCCCTTCGAGCTCAGCACATTGCGCCCGCCACTCCGCCTCCATCATTCGCGGCAGGCGGTGGATGACCACGTTCAAGAACGAGCCTACGACGAGGCCGATGACGGCCGCGCCGATGAGGAAGAGGGCGTCGGGGGACACGTCGGTTGGCCGGCGCCAGGCGGCGCCGGTGTGCAGGACAGTTGTTAGGCGAGCCTCAAACGACCTGGCCGAGCTTGAAGATCGGCATGTAAATCGCCACGACGATGCCGCCGATGATCACGCCAAGCACGACCATGATCATGGGCTCGATCAGGCTGGCCAGTGCGTCCACCGTCTCATCGACCTCACGCTCGTAGTAGTCGGCGACCTTTTGCAGCATGGAGTCGAGCGAGCCCGATTCCTCGCCGATGCTGGTCATCTGCACGGCCATGTTCGGGAACACGCCCGTGTTCTGCATTGACTGCGCCAGCGCGGTGCCGACATTGACCTCGTTCTGGATCTGCTTGGTGGCTTCCTTGTAGACGGCATTGCCGGCCGCCGGTCCGACTGAATCCAGCGCCTCCACCAGCGGCACGCCCGCAGCGAAGGTCGTTGCCAGCGTCCGGCTCCAGCGGGCGACGGACGCCTTGGTGATTAACTCGCCAATCACCGGTGGCTTGAGCATCAGCCGGTCGACCATCATTTGCACCTTGGGCGAGCGCTTCCACGAGGCGTACAGGAAGTAGATGAAGCCGCCCGTGCCAAAGAGCAGGATGTACCAGTACTGCACGAAAAAGTCGGACATCGCGATCACGACCAGTGTTGGCACCGGCAGGTCCGCGCCAAAGCTCGTGAACACGCTCTTGAACGACGGGATCACGAAGATCATGATGATGGCGGTGATCAGGATGGCCACCAGGATGATCGCCGTCGGATAAAAAAGGGACTTTTTGATCTTGCCCTTCAGCGCCAGCGTCTTTTCCTTGTAGATCGCCAGCCGATCGAGCAGCGTTTCCAGAATGCCGGCCTGCTCGCCCGCGGCCACCAGGTTGCAGAACAGCGCATCGAAGTAAATTGGGTACTTGCGGAACGCCCCGTTCAGGCTGGTGCCGGTTTCCACATCCATCCTGATGTCGTTGAGCAGGCGCGTCATCGACGGGTTGGAGTGACCGCGGCCGACGATGTCGAAGCACTGCATCAACGGCACGCCGGCTTTCAGCATGGTGCACAGCTGCCGCGTGAACAGCGCGAGATCCTTTTCCGTGATCTTGCGACCGCGCGAGAAGGTCTGCTTCTTGATCTTGGAGGCCATGATGCCGCGCCGGCGCAGGGACGCCGCAACCACGGACTCGCCACCGGCGCGCATCTCACCCTTGATGACGCGGCCCTGCTTGTCCTTGCCTTCCCACTGAAACATGCTCTCGCGCACTGGTTCACGCGGACGAGCGATCACTCCGGTTGCCATTGAAAGACTCCGTCCTTACTCGTTGGTACAGCCGAGGACTTCTTCGATTGACGTAAGACCCTGCTTGACCTTGCGCAGGCCCGACTGGCGCAGATCGCTCACGCCGTCCAGTTGCGCCTGCTGCGCGATCTCCAGCGAACTGCCGCCGCGCAGGATGATCTGTTGAATCGGCTCGCTGATCGGCATCACCTGGTAAATGCCCAGCCGGCCCTTGTAGCCGCTGTTCTTGCAACGTTCGCAGCCCACCGGCTTGTATGGCACCCAGCTGCCGTCCAGATCTGGCTCCTTGAAGCCCGCTGCCAGCAGCGCGTCGCGCGTCAGCTCGGTTGGCTGCTTGCAGGTGCACAGGCGCCGCGCCAGACGCTGCGCCGTGATCAGGATGATCGAGGAGACGATGTTGAACGCCGGCACGCCCATGTTGCCCAGGCGCGTGAGCGTTGCCGGCGCATCATTGGTGTGCAGCGTGGACATGACCATGTGGCCGGTCTGCGCGGCCTTGATCGCGATATCCGCGGTCTCGATGTCGCGAATCTCGCCCACCATGATGATGTCCGGGTCCTGCCGCAGGAAGGACTTCATAGCCGCGGCGAAGGTCAGGCCCGCTTTATCGTTGACGTTGACCTGGTTGATGCCAGCAAGCTGGATCTCCGCCGGATCTTCCGCCGTGGAGATGTTGACGCCGGGTTGATTCAGGATGTTCAGGCAGGTGTACAGCGAGACGGTCTTGCCGCTGCCGGTTGGACCCGTCACCAGCACCATGCCATAGGGGCGCTGGATGGCTCCCATCAGGGCCTCTTTCTGGTCCGGGTCGTAGCCGAGCGCGTCGATGCCCAGCTTGGCCTGCGATGGATCCAGAATCCGCATCACGACCTTCTCGCCGTACAGCGTGGGTAGCGTGCTGACGCGAAAATCGATCGCGCGCTGGCCCGACAGGGCGAGCTTCATGCGGCCGTCCTGCGGCACGCGCTTTTCTGAGATGTCCAGCCTGCAGACGACCTTGATGCGGGTGACCAGGCGCTCCCTGATCGCCAGCGGCGGCTGCGCGACTTCGCGCAACACGCCGTCAACGCGAACGCGCACGCGGTAGAACTTCTCGTAGGGCTCGAAGTGCAAGTCGGACGCGCCTTCGCTGATCGCATCGAGCAGCAGCTTCTGCAGGAAGCGCACGAGGGGAGCGTCATCGACCTCGGCAGCGGCCGCAGCGCCGGCGTCGCTGGCTTCACCGGCGTCCTCGGCCATCAGGTCGTCGAAGTTGACGTCGTCGTCAACCATGCTCTCGAGCGACTGCGCGACCGAGCGCGACGCCGTCTCGACGACTTTCATCAGCTTGTCATGCTCGACCACGACCACATCAAGCGCAAGCTGCGTCTGGAATTTGACTTGGTCGAGTGCCTGGAAGTTGGTCGGATCCGAGACTGCAATCGCCAGGCGATTGCCGCGCTTGCGCAGCGCCAGGATGCGCGCAGCGCCTACCAGCTTCTTGTCGATGATGTCCTTGGGCAGCCGATCGATGTCGATGGACGACAGATCGAGCAGCGGGTGGCCAAAGGTGTCGGCGGCGAACTTGGCGACCGCGATCGAACTCAAGCCGGTGGTCTCGGCCGAGCCCACCAGTTCATCGATGAACAGCGTGTTGGCCTGGACGGCCTTGCGCGCGAGCGTTTCCGCACGGTCAGGGCGCAACTTGCCCTGCTGCACGAGTGCACGGGCCAGACCGGTCAAGGCGCTGGCGGCGGAGATTCCCTGGGAGACGGCGGACATCGTTGAGAGCTCAAAAACTCACAGAGAATTATAGCCCGCGGCACTCGTGAGGAAGGCCGAAGATAGTGCCGATAAGCCCTTAATTTGTAAAGCTAAGTCGCCAGGGCCGAAGGCGTCATCACCTGTTGAAGGGTCGGCTGAAGTGTTGACAGGCTGCAGGGGCTGAGCAAGGCAGGCATGACCAATGGCTACCTTGCGGAAAGACTCCGCAGGGCAGGCAAGTCAGGCTGAGGGGAAAAGAGAACGAGAGAAAAACAGAAAGCGGGAGTGGTCGGGGTGAGAGGATTTGAACCTCCGACTCCTGCGTCCCGAACGCAGTACTCTACCAGGCTGAGCTACACCCCGACGGTCTTCGCTGCTCGTTGTTGCCGCTCTGCGCGGCCGCTTGATTTGCTCTTGCTCCGCGCACTCGCTCCGGCTTGCTTCGGCGCATTTGCTCAGTGCCTGCTCCGAGAAAACCCTAGCGATCACGCGCAACAGCGAAGGTCGACAAGTCTATCAGAGCACGCTGATACGGCGTGGGCGACAACGGGCTGAGCGCATCTGCTGCGGCCCTGGCGAACGCCTCGGCGCGCTGTTGTGCGTAGGCGATCGAGCCGTTGCCTCGCACGATCTCGGCAACTTGGCGAAAATCCCCCCCACCATCGCGAATCGCCTCTTCGATGACTGCCTTTTGGGCCAGGCTCGCGCAAGACAGGGCGTGAATCAACGGCAGCGTGGTCTTGCCTTCGCGAAGATCATCGCCCAGCCGCTTGCCCAGATCCTCCGTGTTGCCGGAGTAGTCCAAAACGTCGTCGACGATCTGGAACGCGGACCCCAAAGAGGCCCCGTAACGCGCGCAGCGCATCTCGACGTCGGCCGATGCGCCCGCCAGCACGGCAGCAATGCGGCAGGCCGCCTCGAACAGTGTTGAAGTCTTGCGCTCGATCACCTGCATGTAGCGCTGCTCGGTCACCGAGGGGTCGTGCACATTGAGCAACTGCAAGACCTCGCCCTCGGCAATGCGATTGGTGGCATCCGCCAGGATGCGCATCACGCGCAGGCTACCGACATCCACCATCATCTGGAACGAGCGCGAGTACAGGAAGTCGCCCACCAACACGCTGGCCGCGTTGCCAAAGGCGGCATTGGCGGTGGCACGACCGCGGCGCAGGTCGGACTCGTCGACCACGTCGTCGTGCAGTAAGGTGGCCGTATGAATGAACTCGATGACCGCTGCCAACTGATGGTGCCCGACGCCGCCATATCCAAGGGCGCGCGCCGTGAGCAGCAGGATGGCCGGGCGCAGGCGCTTGCCGCCGGCGCCGATGATGTAATCGGAAATGGTGCGGATCAGCGCGACGTCGGAGTCGAGACGGGTCCTGATCACGGCATCGAGAGCTGCCATGTCGGGCGTCGCCGGCGCGAGGATCTCAGGCAGGGTGGGCGGGGCGGGCAGCGCGGTCGCAGGAAGCACGTTGAACCTTGAGGCTTGGCCTGGCTGCCCGCTTGCGCCTGACGCGGCGCGTTTGGTCAGCAAAGTCCGGCTGATTATAGGGAGGGCCGCTGGCCTGGCCGTTTGCTTGCGGTCATGCCGCGCGGCGGGCGATGGGGGCTGTGGCGCCTGCGTTCACGACACCCGCCTGATTTGACCTGCCGCCAGGCGATCTGAGATACTCCAAGACTTTCCCGAATTGTCGCGGTCAGCGGCGATCTGGGGTCGCAAGGCGAGCCATCTGGCAAACGTGTGCGGCCAATGCGCGGTTGAACCTTGTAGGCCTCGGGTCGACAGCCGCCAAGCCAGTTCCCCCTTCCGCTCCCTCGGTGCGCCAGCGGTCACCATCCGCGCCACCGCTGCACCAAGGAGTCGAAAATGTTCGCAGTCATCAAGTCCGGCGGCAAGCAGTACCGCGTTGCCCCGGGTGACAAACTTAAGCTGGAAACGCTGGTTGCCGACGTCGGCCAGAAAGTGACCCTGGGCGAGGTTCTTGCCGTGGGCGATGGTGCAGATGTTCGCGTCGGCACCCCGTTCGTGCAGGGCGCAGCCGTAACTGCCACCGTGTTGGCCCACGGCCGTCGCGACAAGGTCACCATTTTCAAGATGCGTCGCCGCAAGCACTACGCCAAGAGTGGCGGCCATCGGCAAAACTTCACTGAAGTGCAGATTGATACGGTTGCTTGAGCGCGCACTGAGCGCGCACTGAGCGAGCTGCCTCAGCGGGTTTCTTGAGGCCAAGTCAGCGCAACAAGTCAGCTCAATAAGTCAGAGTCAAGAGGAAAAGATGGCACACAAGAAAGCAGGCGGCTCGTCCCGGAACGGCCGCGATTCCCAGGCCAAGCGCCTTGGCGTCAAGGTCTTCGGCGGGCAGGAGATCGCAGCCGGCGGCATCATCGTGCGCCAGCGTGGCACCAAGTTTCATCCCGGCACCAACGTCGGTATCGGCCGCGATCACACCTTGTTCGCGCTGACCAATGGCATGGTGACTTTCGCCGTCCAAGGCGAGAACAGCCGGCAAACAGTCAACGTGCTGCCGCAGGCCTGACGGCCGCGGCGATCCAACGCCGCACGCGCGGCGCAGCCAATAAAAGGCCCTGTCGCGAAGCGGCAGGGCCTTTTGCTTTTCACCAAACCAAATGAAGTTCGTCGACGAAGCGAGGATCGAAGTCTCCGGGGGCCGGGGCGGCAACGGCTGCGCCTCGTTTCGTCGCGAGAAGTTCATTCCCAAGGGCGGGCCTGACGGTGGCGATGGCGGCCGGGGCGGCTCGGTGTGGGCCGTGGCCGACCGCAACATCAACACGCTCATTGACTACCGCTACGCGCGCAAGCACCAGGCCAAAAACGGCGTGCATGGCAGTGGCAGCGACTGCTATGGCGCCGCCGGTGACGACATCGAACTGCGCATGCCCGTCGGGACCGTGATTCGCGATGAAGGCACTGGCGCGGTGCTGGCCGATCTGGCGCTCGACGGCGCACGCGCGCTGCTGGCCAAGGGCGGTACCGGCGGCTTGGGCAACTTGCACTTCAAGTCGAGCATCAACCGCGCGCCGCGCCAGCACACCCTCGGCGAGCCGGGCGAGCAGCGCTTTCTGCAACTCGAGCTGCGCGTGCTCGCCGATGTCGGTCTGCTCGGCCTGCCTAACGCCGGCAAGTCGACCCTGATTGCGGCGGTGTCCAATGCGCGACCCAAGATCGCCGATTACCCATTTACGACGCTACAGCCCAACCTAGGCGTCGTGCGCACCTCGGCCGAGCAGAGCTTTGTCATCGCCGACATCCCTGGCCTGATCGAAGGGGCTGCCGACGGCGCGGGACTTGGGCACCAGTTCCTGCGCCATCTGGCGCGCACGCGCCTGCTGTTGCACGTGATCGACATCGCGCCCATGGACGGCAGCGATCCCGTGGCTGGCGCGCGCGCCATTGTCGCCGAGCTGAAGAAGTACGACGTGAACCTGCATCGCAAGCCGCGCTGGCTGGTCATCAACAAGATCGACATCGTCACTGGCGAGGAGCGCGCCGAGCTGCTGGCGCAGATCAAGCGCCGGCTGCGCAGCAAGGCGCCGCTGTTTGCCATCTCCGCCGTGAGCGGTGAGGGCACGCGTGAACTGATGTTCGCGGTGCAGCGCTTCCTGAACGAAGCGGCGGCCACGCAGCAGCTCGCCGAGGCGTGAGATGACCGCGCCCTCGGTGGTCGCCGGCGCACGGCGCATCGTCGTCAAGGTCGGCTCCAGTCTGGTGACCAACGACGGTCGCGGGCTCGACCTCGATGCCATCTCGCGCTGGGCGGGCCAGATTGCGCAGTTGATGCAGGCCGGCAAGGCGGTAGTGCTCGTCTCCAGCGGTGCAATTGCCGAGGGCATGCAGCGGCTCGGCTGGCCGCAGCGGCCCAAGCAGGTGCATGAGCTGCAGGCGGCCGCTGCGGTCGGGCAAATGGGGCTGGCACAGGCTTACGAGAGCCGCTTTGGCGAGCGCGGCCGCCACAGTGCGCAAGTGCTGCTCACGCATGCCGATCTGGCCGACCGCGCGCGCTACCTGAACGCGCGCTCGACGCTGTTCACCCTACTTGCGCTCGGCGTGGTGCCGGTCATCAACGAGAACGACACGGTGGTGACCGATGAGATCAAGTTCGGCGACAACGACACGCTCGCCGCGCTGGTGACCAACCTGGTCGAGGCTGATGCGCTGGTGATCCTGACCGACCAAGCCGGGCTTTACACGGCCGATCCGCGGCACGATCCGGCGGCCCGATTGCTGCAAGACGCCGTAGCGGGCGATGCCCACCTTGAGGAGATCGCTGGTGGCGCCGGTAGCGCAATCGGTCGCGGCGGCATGATCACCAAGGTGCTGGCGGCCAAGCGCGCTGCGCGCAGTGGCGCACACACCGTGATTGCCTCCGGGCGCGAGATCGATGTGCTGCTGCGCCTGGCGCAGGGCGAGCGCATCGGCACCCAGTTGAACGCTGCGGTGCCGGTGCTGACCGCGCGCAAACAGTGGTTGGCCGATCACCTGCAACTGCGTGGTCGCGTGGTGGTGGACGAGGGAGCGGCGCGCGCGCTGCACAGCGGCGGCAAGAGCCTGCTGCCCATTGGCGTTACCGAAGTGCAGGGCGAGTTCGCGCGCGGTGACGTGATCGCCTGCGTCGACGCACAGGGCAGCGAAGTGGCGCGCGGCCTGGTGAACTACTCAGCCAGCCAGGCGCGCCAGATCGCGCGGCGCCCAACGGCCGAGATCGAAACGGTGCTCGGCTTTATCGAGGAGCCCGAGCTCATTCATCGGGACAACCTCGTCCTGGTGTGATCCTGATCTGACCCCGCGCTGCCCTACTGTGCAGTGCCAGCGCCAGCGCCCGCGTCAGCCCTTGCGTCAGCCGCTGCGTCAGCCGCGATAGCCGGCGCTGGCGCGGGAACCCTCTCCTAAGCAGCCGCACGCTGCCCCGGGCGCCGCTGTGAGCGAAACACGTAGCGCGAGAGTTCCTGCAGCGCCTGCTGATACACGTCGCGCTTGAACTCGATCACGACATCCAGCGGCACCCAGTAGTCGTGCCAGCGCCATGCGTCGAACTCGGGCCTTTCCGAGCGGCGCAGGCACACGTCGCAGTCGCGGCCTGTGAGCCGCAGAAGAAACCAGATCTGCTTCTGCCCGCGATAGTTGCCACGCAAATCGCGCCGGATCCACTGCTCGGGCACTTCGTAGCGCAACCAGTCGCGCGTGCGCGCAACAATCCTGACGTGCTCCGTCTTTAGCCCGATCTCTTCGTAGAGCTCGCGGAACATCGCCTGCTCGGGCGACTCACCGTACTTGATGCCGCCTTGCGGGAACTGCCAGGAGTGCTGCTTGACTCGTTTGCCCCAAAAGACCTCGTTACGTGCGTTGAGCAGGATGATGCCGACATTCGGGCGATACCCGTCCTTGTCCAGCATGCGAACACCTGAAGCTTTATCATCTGCGATCGATTATAGGACCGGGTGTCAAGGCGGCAGCGATTCTTTGATGCGCTGTGTGCGCCAATCCGCGAGCGTGTCGTTCTTGCGCCGCATTGACCCTCTGCCTTGTCACACCCACGACCAGCCGCGATGCGCGCCTCCCAGTTTTTCATCACCACCCTGAAGGAAGCTCCGTCAGATGCGGAGGTTGTCAGCCACCAGCTGATGCTGCGCGCCGGCATGATTCTCAA
>JBIIZX010000031.1:0-13826 GCA_044346055.1 Burkholderiaceae bacterium
CGGCGTTATCGTTCGCTTCGGTCACGCTCAGGCCCACCAACAACCCGTGACGGTTGTCCATCAGCGCGTGGCCGGCATAGGCCAGCCGGCTTTGCTTGCTCTTGCCCTTGCGCGCCAACTGCGCCTGCGGATTGGTGGTGCTGACATGGGCGTCGTTGCGCCGCCGCTGGCCCTTGAAGTCGACCTCGGGATTGCCACCGCCCACGCCACCATCGCCGCCATCCCTGGGCCGCACGCTCTTCATGCTGGCCCATGCGTCGATCAGCGTGCCATCGACACTGAAATGCTCGTCGCCCACCAGCCCCTTGCGCCGAGCCATGCGCACGATCATGCCCAGGAAACGCTGCGCCACTCGGTGCTCGAGCAGCCGCTGCCGGTTCTTGCTGAAAGTCGAATGATCAAACGCGGCATCGTCGATGCCCATCGCCAGAAACCAGCGAAACAGCAGGTTGTACTCGGGCATCTCGCAAAACAGCCGCTCCGAACGCACCGAGTACAGCGCCATCAGCAGCGTGCTCTTGAGCAGCGTCTCCGGCGGCACCGACACCCGTCCGCCGTCGGCATACATCTGATTGAACACCCAACTCATCCGCCGCAGCGCCTCGTCGGCGTACACCCGGATTGCTCGCAGTGGATGGTCGGCCGGCACCCGCGCCTGCGGCGAAACGTAGCTGAACATCCCCTCCTGCCCGCTCTCAATCCCTCGCATCACCTACCCCTCGCCGGACGAACCATCCCTACGATCGCAACCTCGCAACACAGGTCTGTCGGGCGAATTTCAACAGCCTGCTAGAAAATCAGCGTTTGCGTATTGGGCTCGAACGTCGCGCCGATCACGGTGGCGGCGCCGCCCTGGCCGTTCACCTCGGCGCGCAGTCCCTCACCGTGGCGGCGATGCTCGGCCAGCGCCATCGCGCAGGGCACCAGCCGCACCCCGGCCTCCTTCACCTCGCTGATGAATTGCGCGACGGTCTTGCTGCGCCGGGCATCGGTATGCGCCCGCTCGGCCACGTCGTCCAGCAGCCAACGCACGGTGTTCGAGGTGAAGTGCATCTCGACCTCGATCTCCATCGCGCGAGCGGCAAGCGCGTAGAAGAACGGCGCGGCCGCCAGCATCGCGCCGCCAGGCTGATCCGGCCCACAGGACCAGAGCACGAGAACGAGCCGCTGCGGCTGCACGGTCATCAGTAACCGCGATTCGGATCGATGGTCAGATCCTCGGCAAACTCGTCGAACTCCACCGGCTTGGCAAGCTTCTCACCCAGGCGCGGCGTGACCCATTCGACATACTGCGCGGTCGGCAGCAAGGTCGCCTGCGCCGCCTCCCAGTCCGCCGGCTGCATTCGCATGAGCCAGCCTTCGCCATAGGGATCGCGCTCGACCAGGGAGACATCGTCCACCACCGCCTGGTTGACGGCCACGATGCGGCCGGACAGTGGGGCGTGCACGGCCACCGCCGTCTTGGCGGTTTCCATCACGCCCAGCGAGCGATCGAACTCCACCGCTGTGTCCAGCGGCCGTGGCGTGAACAGCATGAACTGGCCGTGCTGCGCCACGAGATGCGTCGCGCCCACCGTCACGCTGCCATCGGCTTCCTGCCGGACCCACATATCCTGCTCGGGCGCATAGAGAACGTCGGGGGCGAGTCGGTCGAGCTGTTCATGCATAGCAGTAGCTCCCTTCAAACTGGCAGGGGGAGCACGAGGCGGCCCAGCCGAGCCCCCTCGTACTTCAACCTGGGCCGCGCGAAGCGCGGAACCCGGCGGCACGCCCGCCGGGGAGCACGAGGGGGTCAGCCTAGCCCCAATACTGTTCGCATAGCACCGCACGTCGTTCCCGCGCAGGCGGGAACCCAGTGTCTTTCGAGCCAAGCGATTGGCGGCACGCCCACCCAAGGTAGACGAACCTGCTTAAGCGAACAGTGTTGAGCCTAGCCCCCTCGTTCTTCATCTCGCGCGCGGCGCTTCGCGCCGCCCCGCCATGAATCAGTCGCCTGCGGCGACTGATTCATGGCGGAAGAGTATGGGAGTCGAACCCACCAGGGACTGCTGGCAGCCCCTACCAGATTTGAAGTCTGGCCGGCCCACCGGGACACGACACTCTTCCTTGTTGCGCGCTTCTTTGCTCGTAGCCTTCCCTCAAATCTCTGCGTCTGTCGCCTCGATCTTGCGGATGGATACACGGCTCATCAATCGCCGCCGTTCATGCCGCCGCCCGCTCTGATGGCGCCGCGCTCGCCGCAGCACTGCGCCAGGGATTGTCCCGCCGCAGCACGTGATCGTCGCGAACGCGGCGGGTGTAGCCCACCTTGTCGAAAAACTCCAGGATCTGGATGGCGAGCTTGCGCCCGGTGCCCACGCGGTCGCGAAACTCGGCGGCGCGCGCTGCACCGTGGGCGCGCGCCAGCTCGCCGGCGATATCGGCCATCGCCTGCACGGCATCGGTCATGAAAAAGTGGTCGTGCGCCACCAGCGTGACCTCGCCCACGCGCGCCACCCGCTTGAGCAGGCTGCGAACGTCGGCCTCGGCGATGCCGCTGTCGCGCGCGATGTCGCGCACCCGCGGCGGCTCGAAGCGCCGTTCCATGAGCAGCGGCTTGAGCTTTTCCCAGCGCACATGCTCGTCGCGCGCCAGCTCTGCCTTGTGCGCGGGCAACGCGACAAAGGCGCCGCGGCGCACCAGCGTGCCAGCATCGATCAGTTCATCCAGCAGCGTGGTGATCGCTTCCTGCGGCAGCGAGGGCGCCACCATGCGGCGCAGCCGATGCTGCTCGAGCCCCGGCATCTCGGGCTCGCGCGCGTGGGTGGTGCCAACCGCCTCCAGCGCCTGCTGCGCCAGCAGGGTCCAGTGCGCGCGGTCGAACAGCAGCTCGGCGGCGCGGCGCGCGCCGCTAGCGGCGAGCAGCTGACTGAACTCGTCGTCACGCAGATTCCAGCCGCTCACCAGGGCGTCGACTGCCACCGGTGCATGGCGTAGCCGCGCCTGCAGGGCAGCAGTTCGGTCGGTCGTGTGCAGGGCCGCGAGCTCGCGCAGCAGCGCCAGGCGCTCGGGCTTGCGCCGGCCCCGCGCTGGCACGGCGGTGTCGAGCACGCGGCCGCCGGCCAGCGTGTGGCGCGCCTGCGCGTCGCGCAGGACGACGCGGTCGCCGGCGCACACGGCCATCGGCTCGGCGGTCGAGAGCGACACGAGGGCGGCGTCCGTGTCGCTGTCATCGAGCACGGCCACGCGGGCGATGAGGTCGCGGGTGCCGTGGTGCAGATGCACCATGGTCTCGTTGCGCAGCTCGGCGCCACTGCCCAGTGCCAGCACGGCGTCGAAGCGGCGCTTGACATTGGCCAGTGGCGCCGTCTGCACCCACTCGCCGCGTGCAACGTCTTCGCGGGCAACAGCGGCGAGGTTGAGCGCGCAGCGCTGGCCCGCCACGCCGCGCGTGGCCGGCTGGTCCTGCGCGTGCAGCGAGCGCACACGCGCGCGTCGGCCCGAGGGTTGCACCAGTACCTCGTCGCCCACGGCCACGCTGCCGGCCACAGCGGTGCCGGTGACAATGGTGCCCACCCCGGCGAGTGTGAACACCCGGTCCACCGCGAGGCGAAACTGGCCGGCCCCGCGCGCTGCTTGCTGCTGCGGCCACAGTGCCGCCTGCGCGAGCAGCCAGTCCTGCAGCGCCGGCACGCCCGCGCCGCTGATGGATGAGATCGGAAACACCGACCAGTGGGCAGCCACCGTGGGAGCGAGCCAGGCCGCGAGCTGTGCGCGCACTTCGTCAACGCGCTCGGGTGCCACCGCGTCAATCTTGGTAAGCGCGATTGCGCCGTGCTGCACGCCGAGCAGGCGCAGGATCTCGAAGTGTTCCTCGGTCTGCGGCATGACGCCGTCATCGGCGGCGACCACCAGCAGCGCCAGATCGATGCCGGCGGCACCGGCCAGCATGGTGTGCACAAAGCGCTCGTGCCCCGGCACATCGATGAAGCCCAATGGCTCGCCTGCGCCATCGGCCAGCGGCACATAGGCGTAGCCAAGCTCGATCGAGATGCCGCGCTTGATCTCCTCGGGCAGGCGGTCGGTGTTGCGGCCGGTGAGGCGCTTGACCAGCGAGGTCTTGCCGTGGTCGATGTGGCCGGCGGTGCCGATCAGCATGGCTGGCCTGCGGCAGGACCGAGCTTGTCGCGCTTGTCAACTTGGCCGAGCTGCTCAAGCTGATTCAGCAGCTGGGCCTCGTCGAGCAGGCAGCGCAGGTCGAGCCACAGCGCGCCGTCGTGCACGCGACCGAGCACCGGCACTGGCAACCCACGCAGGCGGCGCGTCAACGCATCGAGCGCGCGGCCCGCACCCTTGGCTTGCGCCGGCGTGAGCACGATGGCGCAGGAGGCCAGGCGCTCGACCGGCAGGCTGCCCGAGCCGATCTGGCTGGCGCAGGCAGCGCTGCGCGCGGTAAAGCCGGCGCCGGCAAAAGCCGCAAAGGCCGGCAGCAGGCGAGCGCAGGCCGCACGAATTTCGTCTTCGCCGCGGGTGAGCAGGCGCAGGGTGGGCAGCCGCTCGGGCACGCGATGCGCCGAGGCGTAAATGCGCAGCGTGGCCTCGAGTGCGGCCAGGGTGAGCTTGGACAGGCGCAGCGCACGCTTGAGCGGATGCTTCTTGATGCGCGCGATCACGCTCTTCTTGCCGACCAGGATGCCTGCCTGCGGGCCGCCGAGCAGCTTGTCGCCGGAGAAGGTGACCACGTCCGCACCCGCGGCCAGCGACTCCTGCGGCATGGGCTCGCGCGGCAGGCCGAGCTTTGAAAGGTCGATCAGTGCGCCGGCACCGAGATCGACCATGTAGGGCACGCCATGGCGGTGTGCGATCGCTGCCAGCGTCGCGTCGTCCACGCTGGCAGTAAAGCCTGTGATTGCATAGTTGGACCAGTGCGCCTTGACGATGAGCCCGCTCTTCGGCCCCAGCGCCGCCTCGAAGTCCTTGGCGTGCGTGCGGTTGGTGGTACCGACCTCGACCAGCTTGCAGCCGGCCGTCTTCATGATGTCGGGCATGCGGAAGCTGCCGCCGATTTCGATCAGCTCGCCGCGCGAAATGAGCACGTCTTTTTTCGCCGCGAGGGCGGTCAGGCCGAGCACCACGGCCGCAGCGTTGTTGTTGACCACGGTGGCCGCCTCGGCGCCGGTCAGCTCGCACAGCAGGCCTTCAACGATGCTGTCGCGGTCGCCGCGCTCGCCATCGTCGAGGTCGTATTCGAGCGCGGCGTAGCTGCGCATGGCCTGCGCCACCGATGCGATCGCCTCATCGGCCAGCAGCGCACGGCCGAGGTTGGTGTGGATGACGGTGCCGGTCAGATTGATGACCGCTTTCAGCCGCGAGGCCAGCAGCGGCTGGACGCGCTGCACGATCGCCGCGTCCAGCGCGTCCGGCGGCGGCAGCGCGCCGCCGCCTTTCAGACGCTCGCGCTGCGCGACCAGTTCTGCCTGCGCTGCGCGCTTGATGAACGTGGCGCCGTGCTGCTGCACCAGTTGCGCGAGCGCCGGCCGTGCAAGCAGCTTGTCGATGGCGGGGAGCCGGGCGAGCAGCGTGGCCAGTGCAGCGGGAGCGTGGCTGCCGCTTGCCTCGCCCGCACCGGGCAGAGTCAAGTCGTGGCGCACGGCTAGGCGCTTCCCGGGTGGAACAGCAAATTGGGGCCGGAGCGGCCGAAGCCGCGTTCGTCCACCAGCACGTCGAGCGCGAGCGAGGCCAGATCGTCGGCCTGCACGTCGACGTAGGCGTCCTTGTCCTGGTAGAAGATCTTGAGATAGGACTTGCACTCGTCGCAGGCCTCGGCCTTGAGCGAGGCTTCCAGTCCCGCCGTGTTGGTGGCCGGATCGCCTTCATCGGCCGCGGCACTGAGCGCCAGGTAGTGCACGCCCTTGTCTTCCTCGCAGGCCGAGCACTTGATGCGCGCCACGTTCCATTCGGTGTTGCACAGGGCGCAGGCGAGATAGCGCAGGTTGTTGCGCTCGCCACCCACGCGCACGATGCTCGCCACCGGCCGCGTGGCGCACACGGGGCACACGGTGGGCACATCGAAGTTCTTCACGCTCGCGACGTCGAGTGCGGCGGCGGCGCGGGTGAAGTACACCTGCAGGGCGGCGCCGATAAACGGCACCACGGCCGCGTCTTCATCCAGCGTCTGGCCTGCGAGCACGCGCTCGGCCTGGGCTTCGAGTGCCGGCACATCCAGAGCAGCAAGTCGCTCGGCCACCGCGGACGCACCAGGCTGGTTGCGCACAGCCTCCATGAGATCAGCAAGATCGCTGCGCCACTGCGGATCGCGCGCGTGGCCAAGCGCTGACAGCGGAGGCATGCCGTAGTCGCGGCTCTGCTCGAGCGCGGCCGCCGGCACCGGCAAGGCGCTGCGGCAGCCCACGATCGCGTGCTGCGCCGACACGAGGGCTGCCATCAACTGCAGGTACTCGGCCATCGGATGGCCTTGCGCGAGCTGCGAAAAGCGCGCGGCGCGCTCAGAAAACAGCGTGCGCAGCTCCGGCAGCACCACGCGCGGGGCGGCGATCACGCGCTCCATGGTGCCGTCGGTAATGATCGGGGTTGGCATCAGCAGTTGCAGCTAAAAAGTCAGTTCAGAACGTGGAGGACAAAACAAGAGCGGCGGCGCAGGGTGCCCGCGCCGCCGCCCGTTTGCAGCCGATGACCCGGCTACTTACGGCAAAGCTCGCCTATTCGGCCGCGCCACCCTTGCTCGCCACGGAGCCGGTCACGCGGCGGTACCACAGCGGATGGTGATGCTTGGCCCAACCGTGCGTCACCGTGCCGCGCGTCATGGCCCGCATGCTGCCCTTGACCCAGAAGATAGCGGAGTAGACGTGCACGATGATGCCCATGATCAAGACGAAGGCAGACAGCGCGTGCACCACGGCAGACACGCGCACGATGGTCACCGGAAAGGCGAACACCGTGTCGCGCCACAGGACAATGCCCGAGAGCAGAAGCAGCACCATGGTGATCACCATGGTCCAGAATAGCTGCTTCTGCCCGATGTTGTACTTGTCGATCTCGGGCAGGTCATGATCGCGGTTGTTGATGACATCGGACAGCCGTTTTTGCCACTCGCGGTCGTAGGACCGGATGACGTTGTCCTTCCAGTATTTGATCGCCATCCACGCAAACGCCACGAACATCACGATGCCCAGGAGCGGATGCAGGATGCGTGACCACACGCCACCACCCAGCAGAGTGGTAAGGAACCAGAAGGCGGGGTGGAAGAACGCGAGACCCGAGGCAGCAAGCAGGATGAAGGTGATCGCCACCGTCCAGTGCACCACGCGCTCGGTGGACGAGTAGCGCGGCACCTCGCCGCTTTTCATCACCACGTGTGAGCTCATACCGTGCCCCCTTCCTTGCTGTCCGCGTGGTCATCCTTCGGACCGCGCGTGATGTAGTGGAAGAACGCGCCGAGCACCGCCAGGCCGATGCCGAGTGACAGCAGCGGCTTGGTGACGCCCTTCCACAGGCTGACCCACGGACTGATGGTCGGGTTCTCGGGCAGGCCGCTGTACAAATTGGGCTTGTCACCGTGCTGCAGCACATACATGACGTGCGTGCCGCCGACACCCGCCGGGTTGTACAACGCCGCTTGCTGGTAGCCGCGCTCCTTCAGGTCGTTCACGCGCTTGTCGCCGCGATAGACCATGTCGGTCTTGGCGCCAAACTGGATGGCGCCGGTCGGACAGGTTTTCACGCAGGCCGGCTCCAGTCCCACTGCCACCCGGTCCGAGCACAGCGAACACTTGTACGCCTTGTTGTCCTTCTTGCTGATGCGCGGGATGTTGAACGGGCAGCCAGCCACGCAGTAGCCGCAGCCAATGCAGTTCGACGAGATGAAGTCGACGATGCCGTTGCCGTACTTGACGATGGCGCCGGGTGACGGACAGGCTTTCAGGCAGCCCGGGGCCTCGCAGTGCATGCAGCCGTCCTTGCGGATCAGCCACTCGAGCTTGCCCTCCGGGCTCTTGTACTCGGCAAAGCGCATCACGGTCCACGACTGATCGGTCAGATCGACCGGGTTGTCGTACACACCCACCGTGGTGCCTATGTCGTCGCGCAGGTCGTTCCACTGCATGCACGCGACCTGGCAGGCCTTGCAGCCAATGCACTTTGAAATGTCGATCAGCTTGGCGACCGGTTCGGCGGCCACTCGCACCGAAGGCGAGGTGGTCGTCGTCGACGAGCGCCGCTCTACTGCTAGCGATTGCATGGTCATTGACGGTCTCCTAGGCCTTTTCGATGTTCACCAGGAACGCCTTGTATTCGGGTGTCTGCGTGTTCGCATCACCGACATAAGGCGTCAGGTTGTTGGCGAGGTAGCCGTCCTTGGCCACACCGACGAAGCCCCAGTGAATGGGGATGCCCA
The DNA here is from genome assembly GCA_044346055.1 of Burkholderiaceae bacterium. Classification (GTDB taxonomy): domain Bacteria; phylum Pseudomonadota; class Gammaproteobacteria; order Burkholderiales; family Burkholderiaceae_F; genus JALHMQ01. The sequence goes on from JBIIZX010000031.1 coordinate 8,393, forward strand.
CCGTGTGCACGGTCTTGCCGTCGCAATTGAGGACCGACATGCGCTTGGTCACGACGCACTTGGCCTTCACCTCGCCGCGATTGCTGCGCACCCGGACCATGTCGCCATTGCGGATGCCTTTTTCCTTGGCCAGATCCTCGCTGATCTCGACGAACGGCGATGGCTGCACGATGGCACTGGAGTAGGCGTTCTTGGTCCAGAAGTGGAAGTGCTCCGTCAGGCGATAGGTCGTCGCCGCATACGGGAACTCCTCCTTCTTGCCAAAGGCCGCCATGTCGCCCTTGAACACGCGGGCCGCCGGGTTGGAGGTGGCCTTGGGGTTCTTCGGGTGCATGGGGTTGTAGCCCAGTGGCGACTCGAACGGCTCGTAGTGCTCAGGGAACGGCCCTTCGGCCATGCCGCCCAGCGAGAACAGGCGCCCAACGCCTTCGGCCGTCATGATGAATGGACCGGCGCCGGAGTCAGGCCCGAGGTCGGGGCGAATGTCCGGAATGTCGATGCCGGCCCAGGCCGTGCCGTTCCAGCGCACGCCTGCGCGCTTGCCGTCCCACGGCGCGCCGGTCTTCGGATCGGTGTTGGCGCGGTTGTAGAGCACGCGCCGGTTGGCCGGCCAGGCAAAGCCCCAGGTGAGGTTATTACCAAGACCACCGGGGTCCGCCGTATCGCGCCGCTGTGACAGATTGCCCGCCTGCGACCACACGCCTGAATAGATCCAGTTGCCGCACGCGGTTGAGCCGTCGTCCTGCAACTGGCCGAAGCCGGCGAGTTGCTGACCAGCGGCCACCAGGACCTTGGTCTTGTCCTTCGGGTCCATGACGTCGGCCACGGCGCGACCGGAGATTTCGCGCAGCACTTCCTCGGGCGACGGATTGGTCGGAATGGCGTACGACCAGGTCAGGTTCAGGACCGGCTCGGGCAGTTTGCCCCCGTCCTTGCGGTACATGTCGCGCAGCTTGGTGAACAGCGTGCCGATGATCTCCCTGTCGGTCTTTGCATCCCCCGGAGGATCCTGACCGGCCCAGTGCCACTGGATCACACGACCCGAGCTAGTGAACGTGCCGCTGTCCTCGGCGAACGACGAGGCCGGCAGGCGGAACACCTCGGTCTGTATCTCCTCAGGCTTGACGTCATTCAACTCGCCGAAGTGCTTCCAGAACTCACTGGTCTCCGTGCGCAGCGGGTCAATGACGACCATGTACTTGAGCTTGGACAGCGCAACGCCGACCTTCTTCTTGTTCGGCAGCGCTGCCAGCGGGTTGAAGCCCTGGAAGATGAACCCGTTCATCTTGCCCTGGTGCATCCGCTCGAACATCGCCAGCACGTCATAGGCGCCGTCGCGCTTGGGCAGCCAGTCGTAGGCGAAGTTGTTCTCCTTCGTCGCCGCATTGCCCCAGAAGGCCTTTTGCTGGCTCACGTGCCACTTGGCAAAGTTCTGCCCGAAGTTCATCTGGTTAGGACGCAGCGGCTTGGGCGTGCGCACCGTGATGTACTTCTCCTGCGTGTCGTCGGCATCGGTGGGCGCTGACAAATAGCCCGGCAGCACTTCGGAGTAGGCACACTGGTCGGTGATGCCCTGCACATTGGCGTGGCCACGCAGGGCGTTGACGCCACCGCCCGGCCGGCCCATGTTCCCCAGCAGCAGCTGGATCATGGCCATGGTGCGGATGTTCTGCGAGCCATGCGAGTGCTGGGTCCAGCCAAGCGCATAGCAGATCGTCATCACCTTGTCGGGCGTGGCGGTGCCGCCAATCATCTCGGCCACCTTCAGGAACTGGTCCTTCGGCGTACCGCACACCTTCTCGACCATCTCGGGCGTGTAGCGGCTGAAGTGGGTCTTCATCAGCTGGTACACGCAGCGCGGGTTCGCCAGCGTCTCGTCGACCTTGGCGTAGCCGTCGTTGTCGAGCTCGTAGGCCCACGTGGTCCGGTCGTAGCTGCGCTTGTCCTCGTTGTAGCCCGAGAAGATGCCGTCTTCGAAGTTGAAGTCCTCGCGGATGATGAAGGGCGCGTTGGTATACGCCTTCACGTAGTCCATGTGGACCTTATTGTTGGCGACGAGGTAGTTGATGACGCCGCCCAGAAAGGCGATGTCGCTGCCAACGCGAATCGGCGCGTAGTAATCAGCAATCGCCGCCGAGCGCGTGAAGCGCGGGTCAACGACGACCAGCTTGGCCTTGCGATGCTCAATCGCCTCGGTGACCCACTTGAAGCCGCAGGGATGCGCTTCGGCGGCATTGCCGCCCATGATGAGAACGAGATCGGCGTTCTTGATGTCCACCCAATGGTTGGTCATCGCACCGCGCCCAAACGTCGGGGCCAGACTGGCCACCGTCGGGGCGTGTCAGATGCGCGCCTGGGTATCGAGTGAGACCAGCCCCAAGCCGCGCGCCATTTTCACGGTCAGATAACCCGATTCATTGGCGCTGGCAGAAGACACCAGCAGGCCGGTGGTGTTCCACCGGTTGACAGTGATGCCCTTGTCGTTCTTCTCGATCAAATTGGCGTCGCGATCATCCTTAAGGCGCTTGGCAATGCGCGTCATCGCCTCGTCCCAGGAGATCTTCTTCCACTCCTTGGTACCGGGCTCGCGCACTTCCGGGTGCGTCAGGCGGTTGGGCGAGTGGACGAAGTCCAGCAGGCCGGCGCCCTTCGGGCACAGCGTGCCGCGATTGACCGGGTGATCCGAGTCACCCTCGATGTGGATGATGCGGCTCTTGACGTTCTTGGCCTTGTCGCCAAGCGTGTACATGATCACGCCACAGCTCACGGAGCAATACGGGCAGGTGCTGCGGGTCTCGGTGGTGCGCGACAGCTTGAAGGCGCGCACTTCCGCCAGTGCAGCGCCCGGCGACATGCCGAGGCCCACCACGGAAGAGCTGCCCATGCCAGCCGCGCAGATCCGGAAGAACTGCCTCCGGTTCATCGGTGCGTTCATGGTCCATCCCCGGGTCAAAGTTGGGCACTGCGGGCGCAGCGCCCCCTCTATCTACGTGACCGAACGTGTTGTCCCTCGGATCACTTGGTGTCCATCCTAAGCTGACACCACCCTGGGGGCAAAGCCGCAGCGCAGCAAAACCATGCGCGACGTCAAGGTCATCGATGGTCGATCGCGTCGCGCTGCCAGCGGCAACCCGAGTGCAATGCAACGCGCTGGTTTCCAGACGAGCAAAACTGTCTGCAGCTTTAGTCGAAGCTGGCGCGGCGCAGCTGGTTCTCGATCACCACACCGCGCTCGTCGGTGAAGCGCAGTTTCACGGGCAGCCAGCAACTGCCCGGGGCCAGCCAGACTTCGACGGCCTCCTGACGCACCGGATCGCGCCGCTGAAGGCGCACCGCGTCAAAGGTGCCAGCGGGAAGCTCGATGCTCTCGGCGCCGCGCCGCTCGAAGCGATAGTCGGCCACGCTGCGCAGCCCCGCCACCGGCAGCACCACGTCGCCATCACCTTGCCGCTGCGCGCGCTCGCCCAGCTGCAGCAACATGGACAGCCGGTCCTGCAGCAGCGGCACCACACTGCCCGCGACATCGGGCGCGGCCGAAAAGCGGATCGTGCCGGCCGGCCAGTCCACGGTCGTTGTCGCCGGCTCGCGCCGCTGCGTCTGCTCGGTGTACTCGGCCGGCCGCAGCACGCGCCCCTGCAGTGTTCCGCGCGAGTCCTGCCGCGCCTTGTACAGCGCCGACCGCGTGGACGAACTCATCTCGTAGCGCCCGCCGTCGCTGCGAAACTGCAACTCGTTCTCGCCCTCGAGCGACAGGCCGCTGCGGCTGGCGATGACGGTGTATTCGAGCGTGAAGCGCACCGGCCACGGCTGCTGCGGTGTGCAGCGCGCAGCAGCCGCCACGGATGCCGCCGAGCCGGGCTGCGCGGCCGCAGTGGACGCCGTGTGCATCAGAGCAGCGAGCAACAGCCGGGCGAGCAACAGCCAAGCCGTGAGCGCCGGCAGCAGCACCTGCAATCGCCTCGAACGCGCCTTACTGCTCAATCACAACCTCCTTCAGGACTGTCTCGATCGTCTGCTCGTTGTTCAGCACCGTGCGCGTGCGCGCCGGCAGCCAGTTCATCGTGGGCGCCAGCCACAGCTCGATGCGCGGGTCTTTTGACCCCTCGGGCAGCGCGCGCTCAAGCTTGAGCGTGTCCACCATCCCAAGTTGGGTGCGGGTCAGCTCCCAACCGACCACGCGCAGGTCGTACACGCGCACATCGCGGGTGCCAGCGACTTCGATGGCCACTGGCATGCCCGGCTGCATGCGCTCGGGAAACGCCTGGGCGATCAGCGCCAGTTGCGCCATGAACGACAACTGATCCTGCACGCCGGGGCGCAGCGGCACCTCACGGCTGGTGTTGCTGAAGGTGACCTTGGATGCGTCCCACTGGAAATTGGTCGCCAAGGGAGGGCGGCTGATCCGCTTTTCAACGTAGCGCTCTGGCGCCACGCCGAACTGCGGCTCCACCCGCCCTTCACTGTTGAGCTGCAGGAAAACGTTGCCGGCGTCATCCGTGGTGACCGAACTGGCGCTGTAGCGCGCGTCATCGATGCGCCACTCGATGGTCGTGGTGCCGATCAGCTTGAGCAGCCCGGAACCCGCCACGGTGTCGCTGACAAAGCGGCCAAAGCGCGGAAAGGCAACGATGGTCGATTCGAGCGGCGACTCACCGCGCCGGGCCTGCTCGGCTGGCGCCAGTGGCGGTGCCGCAGTCTCCGGCACCGGCACTGGCTCTGCTGGCACGGGCTCGACCGGGATCGGTGGCGCGGCAATCGGTGGCGCAGGGACAGGCGCAGCCGATGCACCGGGCGCCGGCGGCGTGATGGCGCCTTGCGGCGGCGCCGGTGGGCGGCGTTGCGGCGTACGACCCACCGTCACCGGCGCGGGCAGCGCAAACAGTTCGACCGTCACGCTGGTAGGCGGCGGCGGCGGTTCAAAGTCCAGCTTGCGCCCGGCCCAGAGCAGCACGACCAGGTGCAGCGCGAGCGAGCCGGCGAGCACAGCCAGCACCCGGCCGCGCCAGCGCGGCAGGCGGGACACGGGCAGGGCGGCGGCGTTCATGCGAGGAAGCTTATGCGCAAGACGGTGGCAATGGTCTGGCTGCAACGCTTGAGGTCGCCGCGCGGTCGACCGGCACGCCGCCTGCACCTGCCGCGACGGGTCGGCCGTGAGCGCTGTTGCGTGGTTGCAGGACTAACATGCCGCACGCGGCTGAAGCCGCCTTGGATCACCACGAGTTCAACGGCAGCAGGCGCAACGAGTCGCCACAAGCAACGACTTGGGTCTGTCAACACTTGGATCGCACATGCGTGACCTCCAGAACGTTCGCAATCTAGGCGCGCTGCCGCAGGCAGGGCGGGTCCCTGTCAAGGCAGCGCAACGACGAGTGCGAGCGCGCATTTTGAGAACCGCGAGGATCACCCTTCGGGCCGGCCCTTGGCGGGGCGTGCA
>JBIIZX010000366.1:0-4097 GCA_044346055.1 Burkholderiaceae bacterium
GCGTGAACTGCAGCGACAGCGACTCGGGCGTGGTGACCATTGCCTCGGGCAGGTGGCGGCCCTGGCGCGCGCGCTCGGCGGCATCGGTGTCGCCGGTGCGCACGCCGACCTGCCAGTCATCCAGCCCCAGCTCGCGCAGCGGCGCTTCGAGCGCGCGGGCGGTGTCGGCCGACAGCGCGCGCATCGGCGTGATCCACAGCAGGCGCAGGCCACCGCGCACAACCTCGCCCGCCAGCACGCGGCCAAGCAGCGCAAACCACACCGCGTAGGTCTTGCCCGCACCGGTGGTGGCATGCAGCAGGCCGCTGCGGCCCGCGGCCACGTGCTCCCATACCTCGCGCTGGAATTCAAACGGGCGATAGCCCTGCGCGGCAAACCAGCCGTCTGCGCTGGGCAGCGACAACTGCTGCACCACGGCCCGGCCGGCGACCTCCTGCGCCTGCCGCTGCAAGCGCTCGGCGCGTGCCTTGGCCGCGCGCCGCGCACGCAGTTGCGTGCCGACATTGGGGCCGGGGGGAAGACGATTCACGATGAGAGCGACAAGGGAGCGGGGATTGTGCCTCTTGAGTCGAGAGTCGGGAGTCGGGAGTCGGGATCCCAGAAGTTGAAGATTGGGCGGGCAAGGAGCCGAATCCCGTGCACGGACGACAGCGCCCGCTTCCGGCACATTTGCAACCACACGCCTGATTGCCCCGCCGACGATCTGTCGGGCAGCGACAAGGCGGAGAGCGGCGCGCACCCAACTCGATTGATCGCACCCAAACGAACGCGCCGGCGACAAAAAAGCCGCCCGCAGGCGGCTTTGTCTGAAACACGGATCGCGCTTACTTGATGTTGAGGATCTTCATGGCCTTGGCCAGGGTGTCGACCGACTCCTGGTGTTTGCCGGCCTTGTGCAGGGTCTCGCCCTCGGCGCGGAATTTCTTCACCTCGGCCAGTTGCGCCGCGCTGATCTTCGGGTTGGTCGCAAGTGTGTCATCGATCTTCTTCATGTCCGCCGGGCAATGGAAGGCGAAGGCGGCGCCGGACAGAGCAAAAAGGGCAGCAGCAACAATGGCACGCAGTTTCATGGTCATCTCCTTGGTTAGGCCCAATACTGTTCAGCCAGCCCGACCCGTCGTTCCCGCGTAGGCGGGAACCCAGTGACTTTCGAGGTAAGCCGCTGGACCCCCGCCTGCGCGGGGGCGACGCACCTGCCAAACTGAAAACTGAATGAACAGTGTTGTGGCGAAGCCGGTTTTGACCGGCAGACGCCGACTATAGGCGCAACATCGGGGCGGCCGCCAGCCATCGGAGCGCGGTGAGAGCAGAAAGTGCTTGAGACCGGAGCTGCTTGATACAGGAGCTGCTTGATACGGGAGCTGCGCAAGGCTGACCGCGGCCGCTCCGCGCCGCTCACGCGCCAACTCGAACACTACGTATCCGCCTGCAGCAGGTCACGCAGCCGAGTCAGCGTGTCAGCCTCGTGCAGCGGCTTGTCGGTGCGCCAGCGCAGCATGCGCGGAAACCGCACCGCGATGCCGCTCTTGTGGCGCTTGCTCGCCTGGATGCCCTCGAAGCCGAGTTCGAAGACGAGGCTGGGCACTACGGTGCGCACCGGGCCGAACTTTTCCAGCGTGGTCTTGCGGATGGCGGCATCCACCTGCCGGATCTCCTCGTCCGTGAGCCCGGAGTACGCCTTGGCAAACGGCACCAGCACCGGCAGGCCGCTGTCCTGCAGCGATTGCAGCGCCTGCCCCGCCGCCACGCCGTCGATGAAGCGCTGCGCCTCGGCAGCATCGGCCGGCGCGCGGTCCCACACGGCGAAGGTGTAGTCGGTGTACAGGCTCGCGCGGCGGCCGTGCCCGCGCTGGGCGTAGACCAGCACCGCATCCACGCTCATCGGGTCGATCTTCCACTTCCACCACGTGCCTACGTCCTTGGTGCGCCCGACGCCGTATTGCGCGTCGCGCCGCTTGAGCATCAGGCCTTCGACCTGCCGCGCGCGGCTGCCTGCGCGCAGGCTTGCGAGATCCGTCCACGTGGGTGCGGTCACGAGCGGCGACAGGCGCAGGGCCTGGTGATCAGTGATCTGTGATCGGTGATCGGCGGTGGACGTAAGGCGATCAGTGATCTGTGATCGGTGATCGATGGTGGAGGCAAGCAGCTCTTCCAGGCGAGTGCGGCGGTCGGCTTGCGGCAGGGCGCGCAAGTCGGTGCCTTGGTCTTCCAGGAGGTCGTAGGCGACGAATGCGACCGGTGTCGTCTGCAACAGCTTGGGGCTCACCGTCTTGCGCGTGACGCGCGTCTGCAGGCGCGCGAACCGCGCGGGGTGCGCGCTGCCAGCGTCCCAGACGAGCAGCTCACCGTCGAGCACACTGCCATCGGGCAATTGCGCGCCCGCGCGCGCGATCTCCGGAAAGCGCTCCGTGATGAGCTCCTCGCCTCGCGACCACAGCCAGGTCTGGCCGCCGCGCCGCACGAGCTGCGCGCGGATGCCGTCGTACTTCCACTCGATGAGCCAATCCGCGGGCGGGCCAAGCGCGGCTTCCAGGTCGCCCACCGGCGCTGCGAGCTGATGCGCGAGAAAGAACGGATACGGCGTGCCGCCGGCCGGTGCGGCCTGCGCGCCATTGATCAGCGCGGCAAAGCGCGCGGCGGTCGGCGTCTGCGCGATGTCGGTGTAGCCGACCAGCCGCTGCGCCACCGCCTTGGGGTCGAGCCCCGCATGCTGCGCCAGCGCGCGCGTGACGAGCAGGCGGCTCACACCGACGCGAAAGCCGCCGCCGATGAGCTTGATCAGCAGAAAGCGCTCGGCGCTGTCCAACTCATCGACGTACTGCGACAGGCGCGCCAGCACGTCGGCCGGCGGCAAGCCGCGCAGCGGCAGCAGCCGCTCCTCGACCCACGCCGCCAGTCCGAGATCGCCGCGGCGCGACGGCGGCGGCAACAGATGGGCGATGGTCTCCGCCAGATCGCCCACCGCCTGATAGCTCTCCTCGAACAGCCACGCCGGCACGCCTGCCGCAGCAGCCGCAAACTCGCGCAGCGCACGTCCGTTGACCACCGCGCGTGGCTTGCCACCCGCGAGAAAGTACGTGGCCCAAGCCGCATCATGCGGCGCGGCGAACGCGTAGTAACGCACCAGCGCCTCGACCTTGGCATTGGTCGAAGTACGCGTGTCGAGGTCGTTGAACAGGGCGGCGAAGTGGCGCATCGGCCAGGATTGTGCCGAGGTGCGGGCGGCCTTTGCGCCAGCTTGGTAAACGCCGGGCGCAGGGCATGGAAGCGAACGAGCCCGCGCACCCAGTAGACATACGATTGCGCCGTGCTCAACCTGTAGTGAGAGACGCGCGGCCGCTCGCGAAAGCGGTCGCGCGCAACGGCGGAGGGGTGCCGGTTATCTTGGGTCCGCAGACTGTAAGGAACTTCCGCATGCGCCCATCAAGCGGCGCTGCGCAATGATCGGCGGACAGTAGGCGGACCCGGTCAACTAGAGTGTGCTTCCGGACAAACTGAAAACGTCCCTTGAGCAACTCGTTAGGCGCCGGAAGCCACCACCTGTGGACAGCAAGCATGCGCTTGAACTCGGGGCCAAGGTCATGGAGCTTCAGGCGCTCATGACTCGGTGCATCAACTCGACGTGCACCAGGGCCATGAGCTTGAGTAGCCAGTCGGGCAGGAGCCGCTGATGCCGATGAACGAATGGCAAGCCCCGGCTTCTGCAATGCAGAAGGCGCCGCTGCTGACGTACTGGCTGGGACAACCCATCGTTGAGGAAGGTTTGATCAGTACATGGGGGGCGGACTTGCTGTTCGGAATGCACAGGTTACCCCTGGTCGAGTAACCGGTGGGGCAGTCGTCACGAACGCTGCCTCTATCGAAGGAGAAAGCATCTGGCGCAGGCCGCATGCAGGCCGCGTGAGCGGCTGTCGTGGTGGCCAGCAAGGCCACAGACACCAGAGAAACCAACGCAAGCCTCAAGCTCAGCATTCGTAGTCCCCCGCGGAATCGGTCTTCCGATTGATGTGCAACATGTCGAGAAATTTCTTCTGAGCGGCGTGAGTGAGTTTGCGTCAGGAAGCTGACTTTCCGACGAAAAATCTTGCAAGCGACGA
>JBIIZX010000367.1:0-4093 GCA_044346055.1 Burkholderiaceae bacterium
GCTCGCCCGTACCGCCGCCGTTCCAGTGCCGGAGCATAAGGAAGACTTGCGGCACTGCCGCGGTTGTTGCCGCATCTTGCGACGCACTGCAACCTGCGCAAACGTGAGCGAGGCCCTGGCTGATAGGGCAACACTTGGTCGGCGGTTTCTGCCACCACGCAAGCGCGCAACGACTGTTCGGACGGCTTGCCCCGCAGCGCGCTTGCTCCGGTATCTTCTGCCCCTTCGCTCGCGCATCGGCCTTTTATCCCGCCTTCAATGCCGCTGCAGCCAGCACGCCAGCTGGCAGGCAGCAAGCGGGGAATAGCCGCGCAGTCACCGTTTTGACGGACCGATGATGACCAATCCCCTTCTGCAAGCCTGGACCACGCCCTATGGCATGCCGCCGTTTGCCGCCGTGCGCGCCGAGCACTTCGAGCCCGCATTCGAGCAGGCACTGGCCGAGCACCGCGCCGAAGTGACGCGCATCGCCCAGCAGGGCGAGAGCCCCAGCTTTGCCAACACCATTGCTGCCTTTGATGGCAGCGGCGCGCAGTTGAACCGCACCAGTGCGCTGTTCCATAACCTGACCTCGAGCGCCACGTCGCCCGAGTTGCAGGCAGTGGAGCGCAACATGGCGCCGCGCCTGGCCGCGCACTACAACGCGCTGTATCTCGACCAGGCGCTGTTCGCGCGGGTCGACGCGCTGCATGCGCAGCGCGCCAGCCTGGCTTTGGCGCCCGAGCAACTGCGCCTGCTCGAACGCATTTATCTCGACTTTGTCCTGTCGGGCGCCAAGCTGGCGCTGGCCGCGCGCGAGCGCATGGCTGCGGTCACCGAAGAACTCGCCAACCTGACCACGAGTTTTTCGCAGAACGTGCTGCATGACGAGTCCGAGGGCGGCCTGTGGCTCACGCGCGACGACGAGCTGGCGGGGCTGCCTGACTTTCTGCGCGATGCCGCGCGCGGCGCGGCCAGCGAACGCGGCCGACCCGAGGCGTGGCTTATCACCCTGAGCCGCTCGCTGGTGGTGCCGTTTCTGACCTTCTCTGCGCGGCGCGATCTGCGCGAGCAGGCCTACAAAGCGTGGAAGGCGCGCGGCGAGCACGCGGGCGAGCACGACAACCGCCCGGTCGCCAAACGCATCCTGGCGCTGCGCCAGGAGCAGGCGCGGCTGCATGGCTACAAGAGCTATGCGGACTATGCGCTGGTCGACCGCATGGCCGGCACGCCGGCGGCAGTGCGCGAGCTGCTGCAGCGCGTGTGGGAGCCCGCCAAGCGGCGCGCTGCGGCCGAGCGGGTGGAACTGCAGGCGCTGGCCGCCGGCCTTGGTCATGCCGGCGCGATCGAGCCCTGGGACTGGCGCTACTTTGCCGAGAAGGTGCGCCAGCAGCGCTTTGCCGTCGACGATGCCCAGGTCAAACCGTACTTCCCGCTGGACCGCGTGCTGGCGGCTGCCTTCGACTGCGCCGGGCGGCTGTTCAAGCTCACCTTTGCCGAGCGGCCGGATCTGCAGGCCTATCACGCCGACGTGCGGGTGTTCGAGGTCCGGCGCGAGGACCAGGTGATTGGTCTCTTTCTGAGCGACAACTTAGCGCGCCCGAACAAGCGCAGCGGCGCGTGGATGAGTGCCTATCGCAAGCAGTCGCGCCGCCCCACCGGCGAGCCCGTCATCCCCATCATCGTCAACAACAACAACTTCGCCAAGGCGGCCGGCGCCGAGCCGACCCTGCTGTCGCTCGACGACGTGCGCACGCTGTTCCATGAGTTTGGCCACGGCCTGCATGGCCTGCTGTCGAACGTCAGCTACGAAACGCTGTCGGGCACCAGTGTGCTGCGCGACTTTGTCGAGCTGCCATCGCAGCTGTACGAACACTGGAGCGAGGAGCGCGCCGTGCTCAAGGAGCATGCGCGGCACTACCGCACCGGCGAGCCGATCCCGGATGCGTTGCTGGACAAGCTGGAGCAGGCGCGCTTGTTCAACCAGGGCTACGAGACCATCGGCTACACCGCCTGCGCGCTGCTCGATCTCGCGCTGCATGAGCAGACCGACGCGGACGGTGTCGACATCGTCGCCTTTGAGCAGGCTGAGCTCGAGCGGCTGGGGATGCCCGCCGGGTGTTCGCTTTATCACCGGCTGCCGCACTTCCAGCACCTGTTTTCGAGCGACTCGTATGCCGCCGGCTACTACGTCTACATGTGGGCCGAGGTGCTGGACGCCGACGGCTACGACGCCTTCAAGGAAGCGGGCGACCCGTTTGACCCCGCGGTGGCCGAGCGGCTGTATCGCTATATCTACTCAAGCGGCAATTCACTCGAGCCGCGCACCGCCTACCGCGCCTTCCGTGGCCGTGATGCCAAGGTGGAGCCGTTGCTGGAGCAGCGCGGGCTGGCTGAAGCGTGATTGCGCCGCTGCGCGGCGTGATCACGCATGACTAATGATGAATGACGGCACCGCGCTGCGGTGCCTATGAGGCCGCTGCGCGGCCCTTGTGCGCGAAGCTCATAGGCGCGCAGCGCCGTCATAGCGGCGCCACGCGCCGCATCATTGATCATCACCGCAGGTGCTGATGCAGCCGCTCGACGCCGCGCTCGATCAACTCCTCGGTCGCGGCAAAGCACCAGCGCAGATAGCCCTCGCCTTCGTGGCCGAAGGCAATGCCCGGTGCGAGTCCAAGGCCGACCGTGGTGACGAGCGACTTGGCAAAGGCGAGCGAATCGTCGCTGCGGCCGGGCAGGCGGAAAAACAAGTACATCGAGCCATCGGGCGGGGCCATCTCGATGCCCGGCAGCGCTGACAGGCGCCGCACCAAGAGATCGCGCGCGCGTTTGAGGCGAAGCTGCGTCTCGGCGATCAGCGCGTCACCATCGCGCACGGCCACCAGTCCTGCGCGCTGCACGAAGGTCGGTGCGCAAGAGGTGTTGAACTCGACCATCTTGGCAAAGTTGGCGATGAACGAGGCTGGCGCCACCAGCCAGCCCAGGCGCCAGCCGGTCATGGTCCATGACTTGGAGAACGTGTTGGCGCTGATGAAGCGCTCATCGGCCTCCACCTTGGCGAGCACGCCCGGTGCGTGGCCGTCGACCATCAGCGCCTCGTCGTACACCAGCCGCTCGTAGGCGTCGTCAGACACCAGCCAGATGCCGTGCTGGCGGCAGTGCGCGCGCAGCGCATCCCACTGCGCCTGCGGCATCACCCAGCCGGTCGGGTTGCCGGGCGAATTGACGAACACCGCGCGCGTGCCCGGCCGCGCGGCATCGAGCAGCTTGTCCAGATCGAGCGACCACACGCCGCCGCGGCAATCGAGCGCTACGCGCACCACCTCGGCCCCAAGGATGCGCGGGATCGACGTGAGATTGGGCCACACCGGTGTGACCACCACCACCCGATCACCCGGATAGAGGATCGCCTGGTTGACGAGCGACAGCGCATTGATGCCGGCGCTGGTGACCGCGATCCGGTCGCTGCCGATGGGCACCCGATGCAGCGCCGTCAGATAGTGCGCCAGCTCCTCGCGCAACTCGAGAATGCCCAAGTTGTGGTTGTAGAACGTCTCGCCCGCATCGAGCGCACTCTTGGCCGCCTCGCGAATGAACCGCGGCGTGGGCAGGTCCCCCTCGCCAAACCAGAACTTGACCAGATCTTCGCGGCCCAGGGCCGAGTTGGCGACTTCGCGAATGCGCGAAGCGGGCAAAGAATCGAGAGAGGTACGCAGCATGGTGTCCTGCGCTGGCGGTGTACGCGACCGCTGCGCGGTCGCACGTGCATCGCCAGCGGTGAAGTTGGTGGGCCGGGCTTTGGGCGGCCAGGCGCCCGGCCCAATGGTAAGGGCTTGGGGTGCCGCTTCGCGGCACGACGCCACCGTACCAACGCGGCGAGTGCCACTGTCGTTGTCGCATTCATAGTCGACAGTGAGAAACTCGACGCCGCTTGGGTCGCCCGTGTGCGCGCACGCGCGCACCCCAAGTAGTTGAAAGTGGGTCGGTCGCCCGGCCGCTCCGAAGACCGACCCACAAACTAATCGCGAGCGGTGCACGTGCGATTCGCGCAGCGAATCGCGTACACCGCGAGCGCTACCGGGCCCGTTGATTGATCTCGATGATCGGCAGCAGT
>JBIIZX010000368.1:0-4081 GCA_044346055.1 Burkholderiaceae bacterium
GCTCAAGGCGCAGATCGACGCCGGCGGCGCAGCCGAGATCGCGCGCCGCTCGCGCGGCACGCCGCGCATCGCCAACCGCCTGCTGCGGCGCGTGCGCGACTTTGCGCAGGTCAAGGAGGGCGGGCCGATCAACCAGGGCGTGGCCGACCGTGCGCTCTTGATGCTCGAGGTCGATCACAAGGGACTCGATGTCATCGACCGCAAGCTGCTGGCGGCCATTTTGGAGAAGTTCAACGGCGGCCCGGTCGGCATCGACAACCTGGCCGCGGCTGTGGGCGAAGAGCGCGAGACGCTGGAAGACGTGGTCGAACCGTTTTTGATCCAGCAGGGACTGTTACAGCGCACGCCGCGCGGACGCATTGCCTCGTTGCTCGCCTACGAGCACTTTGGCATCACCGTGCCCACGTCGCGCCAGGGCGGGCCGGAGTTGTTCTAAGGGCCTGGTGCCCGCCGCCATGGTTCCAGCGGCCTTGGTTCTGGTTGCCGTGTTCCCAGCCGTCGTACTCGCGCGACACCCGTTTAGAGTGCGTTGACTAGGTAAATGGCCGATAGCGGCTGTCCTATGGCAGTCCGTGACAGCTGTGCCCGCATTGACGCCCCACTGGCGAGCAGATTGCTTTGTCAGAGGGCACAGCGGGCGCAACACGCACCGGCGGGCGGCGCGAGACCTTGCGCTTCAACAGAACGATGTCGCACTGCAGCGCGGTTTAGAGCAGCTTTGCTGACAGTCGCTGTCATGCGGCTGAAGAAAATACCTACAATCGCGCCTATTTTGAGATTCGAGGAGGCTTCATGGATTTCGCGCAAAGTCAGCGCGATCCATCCAGACACTTGGTTGGCTTGGGCAGCGTCATCCTGCTGCACGTGCTGATCGCGTGGGCGCTGGTCAGCGGCCTCGCTCGCAAAGTGGTGGAAGTTGTGAAGGGCCCGATTGAGGTCAAGGTGATCGAGGAGGTGTCAAAGCCGCCCCCGCCACCGCCCGAGGTGTTGCCGCCGCCGCCGAAGGTGACGGCGCCGCCGCCGCCGTTCATGCCGCCGCCGGAGATTCAGATCGCCAATCCGCAACAGGCGCCCACAATAACGGCAGTGACACAGGATGCGCCGCCAGCGCCTAGTTCCCCGGTCATCCAGAAGCCCGTGGAAGGCCCGGCGCAGCCTGCCATTCGCAGCGCTGCGGTGGTGTGCCCGAACTATGGCGAGGTAATCCGCAATGGGGTGCAGTACCCGCGTGAGGCCTTGCTGGAGAACATCGAAGGCGAGGTCGTCATCGAGTTCACGGTGTCGGCCAACGGGCAGATCCGCGACCCGGTGATCCGCTCGTCAACCAACCGCATTTTCAACCGGCCATCGCTGGCGGCAGTGCAGAAGCTGCAGTGCCAGGGGCAGGGACAGGACGTGCGCGTGAGCCTGCCCGTGTCGTTCAAATTGAAGTAATCAAGCCCGCGGCTCACAAGGCCCAAGGCCCAGATCCCGAACTTTCGCGCGCACCCGCGCACCGATTCAACTGCCCCAAGAGGAGTTTTTCCATGAACCAGCTTCTTCGACGCATCGTCGCCAGCGCGGCGCTGCTGTTCGTGACTGCGGGCGCGCTTGCGCCGCTCGCATCGTTTGCGCAGGACGCCGGCAAGGCGCCGGCCGCGCAGGCTGCCGCCCCGGCGGCACCGGTTGCGCCCGCCGCGCCGGGCCAGGTGACGCGTGAGTCGGTCGAGAACCCCTATGGCCTCGCCGCAATGTGGCGCCAGGGCGACTTCGTATCCAAGGGCACGCTGATCATCCTGGTGATCATGTCGATGGCGAGCTGGTACATCATCTTCGTGAAGCTGTGGGAGCAACACAAGCTGATCAAGGAGGGCCGGGCCGTGGCCAACTCGTTCTGGAAATCCACCTCCATCGGTGACAGCACCAAGGCGCTCAAGGAAGGCAGCGCCTACCGCTACATCGCCGAAAGCGGGCTCGATGCCAATGCCAATCATCAGGGCACGCTGACCGAGAACATCGACAAGAACACCTGGGTCGGCATGGCCGTGCAGCGATCGATTGATGCGGTCAACAGCCGCGCGCAGGAAGGCCTCGCGGTCCTTGCCACGGTCGGTTCCACCGCCCCGTTCGTGGGCCTGTTTGGCACGGTGTGGGGCATCTATCACGCCCTGACCGCCATCGGCATCGCCGGCCAGGCGTCGATCGACAAGGTGGCCGGTCCGGTGGGCGAGGCGCTGATCATGACGGCCATCGGTCTGGCGGTCGCAGTGCCGGCGGTCATGGGCTACAACTGGCTGATCCGCCGCAATAAGGCAATGATGGAAGTGATCCGCAACTTCGGCACAGATGTGCACGCGGTGCTGATCGGCCGTCGCGCCGACAAGCCCACCCGCTGAAGCGCGCCGGGAGCCCGCAATGGCAATGAATGTCGGTTCGGCCGACGGCGAAGAGGACCAGGCGATCTCCACCATCAACACCACGCCCCTGGTGGACGTGATGCTGGTGCTGCTGATCATCTTTCTCGTCACGATCCCGGTCATCACGCAGTCGGTACCGGTCACGCTGCCCGTTGAAAAGAACGCGCCCCGGCAGACCAAACCCGAGAACATCGAGATCGCGGTCACCAAGGATGGCGATGTGTACTGGGGTCTGGTGCCGGTGCGTGACAACGAAGACCTGGTGAACCGCCTGAAAAAGATCGCCGTGCTCGAACCGCAGCCTGAGGTGCACATCCGGGGCGACCTGGCGGGCCGCTACGAGTTCGTTGGCCGCGTGGTGTTTGCCTGCCAGCGCGCCGGCATCCAGAAGGTCGGATTCATCACCGAACCGCCGGCCCCCGGCGGCTAAGGAGCAGCACGATGGGAATGAATGTAGGTTCCGGCGGCGGTAACAGCGAGCCCGACGTGATGATTGACATCAACACCACGCCGCTGATCGACGTGATGCTGGTGCTGCTGGTCATGCTGATCATCACGATCCCGATCCAGCTGCACTCGGTCAACCTCAACATGCCGATCGGCACGCCACCGCCGCCGCTTGAAAAGCCGGTGGTGGTCACGATCGACGTCGACTTCGATGGCACCGTGTACTGGAACGGCGAAGTGGTGCAGGGCCGCCAGGCGCTGGAAGCCAAACTGATGGAAGCGGCCGCCCAGCCGGTGCAACCCGAGGTGCATCTGCGCCCCAACAAGCTCGCTGAGTACAAGGACGTCGCCGCGGTGATGGCCTCAGCCCAACGCCTGGGCGTGACCAAGTTCGGGCTGGTCGGCAACGAACAGTTCGTCAACTAGCCGCTACGCGACCGCGCCGACCGCGCGACCAATCTGTGAGTCAGTCAGTATCCGGGGCCGGGGCTTGCCTGCGCGAGCCACGGCCCCGAGTTTCGAGAGAGCCTGCAATGCGTCCCGTGATCCGTGCTCTGTCCGCCCTTGCGCTCGTGACCAGCCTGCTGTTTGCGCCAGGCCAGGCGCAAGCCCAGGTCCGCCCCGAGATCGGCAAGCCGCTGCAAGAGGCGTCCAGCCTGCTCAAGGCCAACCGCGCCAAGGATGCGCTGGCCAAACTGCGCGATGCCGATGCGGTGCCCAACAAGACGCCGGCCGAGCAGCTGACCATCGAGCGCATGCGTGCTGCCGTGGCCTCCCGCGCCGGCGAAACGGCGACCGCTGTTAAGGCCAATGAGGCGGTGTTTGCCGGTGCAAAAGCGGGCAGCCCAGAGCAGACACAAGCGGCCGAGCAGTTGGCGTATCTGTATTCGCAGACCAAGGACTGGAACAAGACGCGCGACTGGGCGACCAAGGCCAAGCAGTTGGGCGGCAATGCCGCCGAGCTCGACAAGCTGCTGGCTTTCGTGAATGCCCAGAGCGGCGACTACGCGCAGGTGGCCAAGGACGCCCAGGCGGCCATCGAGGCCGCCGAGAAAGCCGGCAAACGCCCCGAGGAAGGCGACCTGCTGCGCCTGGCTGATGCACTCCGCCGCGGCGGCAACAACGCCGGCCAGGCCGCCGTGCTCGAGAAGCTGATCACCCACTATCCCAAGAAGGACTACTGGGCCATCGTGCTCGGCCGCCTGCAAAGCAAGCAGGGCTTCTCGCCACGACTCACG
>JBIIZX010000369.1:0-4076 GCA_044346055.1 Burkholderiaceae bacterium
TGACCACCTGGCCGACCATGGCGCCGCCCTTCTGCGCTACTTGCGAGGCGGATGCAGCCAGCTGATTGGCCTGGCGTGCCGCATCGGCGTTCTGCTTCACGGCGCTGGTCATCTGCTCCATGCTGGCCGCCGTCTGCTGAAGGTTGCTCGCCTGCTGCTCGGTGCGACTCGACAGGTCATGATTGCCCTGCGCGATCTCGCTGCTGGCCGTACCCACCGATTCGACGCCTATGCGCACCTGCGAGATCGCGCCGACCAGCCCCTGGCGCATCTGTTCGACGGCCGCCATCGCGCTTGCCTGGTCGTTCTCGCGCAACCTCAACGGCGTGGCCAGATCGCCGTCACGGATCCGCTGCGCAGCGGCGCGCACATCTTCAGGCTCGCCGCCCAGGTCGCGCGACAGGCGACGCACGATCAAGGCTCCACCGACGCCGGCCACCAACAGCAGGCCCAACGTCAGCAACGACAAAATGATCTTGGCGCTGCGTGCACCCGCCAGCGCGCCTTCCACCTCCTGCCTCAGCACGTCCTGCTGGTGATCGATCAACTTCTTGACCGCGTTCAGCAGGCGATTGCGCGCCGGCACCGCCTTGGTGTTCAGCATCGCAAAGGCCTCGCGCTGCTTGCCTTCGACCAACAGCGGCGCCATTTCGTCGACCACCCGCTCGAAGGCCTGAACCGCGGCGCTGATGTCACCGAACAGTCGACGGCTTTCGTCGGTTTCGAGGAGCCGTTCGAACTCGCCGAGGCTGCCGCTGATCTGTTTGCGCAAGGCCACGATCCGCTGCAGTGTCGCGTCGCGGTCGGCGGCGTTGTCCGCCAGCATCGCGTGGCGCGCTTCGAGCGAGGTCCGGATCACGGCCATTTCAACGTCGCCGATGCGCTCGACCTGCTTGATCGTGACGTCCTTGGCGTGGAACATGACCGCCTGGGTCTCGGACAGTTGGATCCACGAAAACACCAGGCCTATGACCACTCCCGCGCACAACGAGCCAACCAGCGCTGCGAGCGATCTGCCGACGGTCCATTTCATCTTGATTCCTCTTGTTGAAGTAAGCCAGGCGAGCGACAGACTAGTCACGGTCGCTGTCGAGAAAACGGCAAAACAACGGATCGATTGGGACTCAATTCACCGCTTGCTCGGAGCACGCCCGAGCGGCAATGTCCAACGGTGCATACGGCTGATGCCGGCGCGCCGCACGTACGATTGCGCCGGCGTCAATGCCGCGCGCGTTTGACGAGCCCGCCGACGTCGATAATCAGCGCCACGCGGCCATCGCCGAGGATGGTGGCGCCGGAGACATCGGGCACGCGCTTGTAATTGGCTTCTAGGTTCTTCACCACGACCTGCTGCTGGCCGAGCAGCTCGTCCACGAGAGCCGCCACGCGCCGGCCTTCGGCCTCGATGATCACCATAATCTCGCTGGTGCGCGAGTCATCGAAGCGCGGCACGCGGTACACCTCCTCGAGTGCTACCACCGGCAGGTACTCCTCTCGCACCTTGACCACGCGGCCGCTGGAGCCCACCGTCTGGATCATCGCGGGCTCGACCTGGAAGCTCTCCACCACCGATGCCAGCGGCAGGATGTAGGTCTCGTCGCCAACACCGATCGACATTCCGTCCATGATCGCCAGCGTGAGCGGCAGGCGAATGCTCACGCGGGTGCCATAGCCTTCAGCCGAATCCAGCTCGACCGTGCCGCCGAGCGCAGTGATGTTCCGCCGCACCACGTCCATGCCGACGCCGCGGCCCGAAACATCACTGAGCGTGTCGGCGGTCGAGAAACCGGGCTCCCAGATCAGCGCCCACACTTCCATATCGGTCATTTCATCGCGCACTGCCAGGCCACGCTCGCGCGCCTTGCGCATGATCTTGTCGCGATTCAGTCCGGCGCCGTCGTCCTTGACCTCGATGAGGATCGAGCCACCCTGGTGCGAGGCCGCCAGCGTGATGGTGCCGGTGGCGCTCTTGCCCACCGTCACGCGCTTGGCCGGCGACTCGACGCCATGGTCGGCGCTGTTGCGTACCAGGTGCGTCAGCGGGTCAGTGATCTTCTCGATGAGCCCCTTGTCGAGCTCGGTGGCCTCGCCCACCATCTTCAACTCGAGATCCTTGCCGAGCTTGGCGGCCAGGTCGCGGATCATCCGCGGGAAGCGGTTGAACACGAAGCTCATCGGGATCATGCGGATCGACATCACGCTCTCTTGCAGATGCCGCGTGCTGCGCTCAAGATCCGAGATGCCCGACATCAAGCTCTGATGCTGCACCGGGTCGAACTGCTTGGCCTGCTGCGTCAGCATGGCCTGCGTGATGACGAGCTCTCCCACCAGGTTGATGAGCTGGTCGACCTTCTCGACCGACACGCGCAGCGTGGACGACTCCAAGCCCACCTGGCCCCTCTCTGCCTTCTCTGCTCTCTCTGCTTTCTCGCCCTTATCCTTGTCGCCCTTGATGACCTTGTCGGCATTGGCTGGCTTCTGCTCGCTGGAGGCCGCGGCGGCTTTGGTTGCAGCCGGCTGCTGCATGTCTTGCGCGGCAGGCAAGGTGGCTGGGTCGACAAAGAAGCCAAAGCCATCGCCTTCCACAAAGAGGCCAAAGCCATCGCCTTCCACAAAGAGGCCAAAGCCATCGCCTTCCATGTCGCCGTCGTCCGTTGCAGCGGTCAGTGCACCGTCTCTTGCAGCGGCAGCCGCAAATGATGCAATGGTCACCTGCTCCTTGCTGACGTGAAAGGAGAAGAGCTCGATCAACTCGCTGTCCGGTGAGGAGGTTGCGACCTTGAACTCGCGGTAACCATCAGCCGAAAGCTCGCCGCCATCAGCGACCTCGAGGCTGCCGAGCGCAGGAATATCGCGAAACAGATCGGCTAGGCCATCCGCGGCGGCCGCATCCTTGAGCGGACCAACGCGCACCAGCAGCACACGGTGGCCGTCATCGGCCGGACCTTCGAGCGCCTCGCCCGCGGCCAGCTTTTTGATGCGTGCCACCAGATCCGCGGTGTCCGGGCTGCTGTAGGCCGTGCCCTGGTAGCGCGCCAGCTGCGCCTGCAGAATGTCGCCGGCTTCGAGCAGAACATCGACCATCACCCGCGTAAGCGCCAGCTCGTGCCGGCGCACCCGGTCGAGCAGCGTTTCGAGCTCGTGCGTAAGCACCGTGACATCGGTGAAGCCGAAAGTGGCAGCCCCGCCCTTGATCGAGTGCGCCACGCGAAAAATGGCGTTCAACTCGTCATCGGTGGCGGCATCGACGTCAATGGCGAGCAGCATCGACTCCATGCTCTGCAGGTTCTCGCCCGCTTCTTCGAAGAAGACGGCATAGAACTGGGAGACGTCATAGTCGGCCTGCTGCAGCCCGTGGTTAGTGATTTCGCCCATTTCAGTGATCCGTGATCTGTGATTGGTGATCGGTGGACAACGTCACGCGACCTTTGGTAGATGTTGGATGAAGACTCATGCTGCTGAACTGGTGTGGTTGCGGCTGATCATGGATCACTGATCACCGATCCCCCATCACCGAATGACCTTCTTGATCACTTCCAGCAGCTTGATGGGATCAAAGGGCTTGACCAGCCACCCGGTGGCACCGGCCGCCTTGCCCCTGGTCTTCATCTCGTCACTCGACTCGGTGGTCAGGATGAGAATGGGCGTGCCGTTGTAGCTGGGCAGGCCGCGCAAGTTCTTCACCAGCGTGATGCCGTCCATCTTGGGCATGTTCTGGTCGGTAAGCACGAGGTCCACACGAGCGCCCTTGGCTTTCTCAAACGCCTCGGCGCCGTCGGCGGCCTCGATCACGGTGTAGCCCGCGCCCTTGAGGGTGAAGGCGACCATCTGGCGCATCGAGGCCGAATCGTCCACAGCGAGAATTGATTGCATTGTCTAGCTCCACATGGCGCTGCGGGCGCCGAACTTGTTGGTGTTTTGCGCATTGGTCTCTTGCGCATTGGTCTCTTGCACCTTGACCTCCTTTGCGCCGACTACCTGCCTGTCTTTCATTTGCGTCTGCCCTTGCACGATGTTCAGAACAGGTCGACCGACCCGGCGCTGACGTGGCTCTGCCGCACCGGTTGCATGCGGGT
>JBIIZX010000370.1:0-4075 GCA_044346055.1 Burkholderiaceae bacterium
CGGCGATCCTCGGTTGTCTGCAGGCCTCGTTCTCCTCTGACAACGCGCGTAAGCACGTGGCCGCTGACCTCATACTGGTGAAATATCCGGGCTAGCGCTCTGCAGGTTGCAAGACGAGCAGCAGCCGCGCCTTGGGTTCGTACTCGATCGGGCGGTACTTGCCCTGTGCCCACTCACGCACCAGATCCACGTCGACGTCATCCAGCGGACTGCCGTTCTGCCCGCTGGACACCGTCCATGCGCCGCCCTCGCCTGCCAGGTCGTAGACCACCCGCAGCACCGGACCGTGCTCGGCCGCGAACGGTGCGCCCGGTTTGCTGCCAGGAGCCGCCACGTTCACCGTGTTGGTGGCGCCGCCCACCGCCACGCGCCGCTCGAACCAGCCGCGCACCAGTGGCAGGTTGGACATTGGGCGATGCTCCAGCACCGCCGGATGCTGCTCGCCCCAGCGCAGCCCCAGCACGTCCTTGCCCGTGCTGCTGGCCAGCTCCTTGACCACGGTTTCGAGCGATTCGCTTAGTAGCTCCTCGCAGCTCTCGCGCCGCTGCGTGCTCTGCTCATTGCACCAGTCGCGCGCCTTGAAGCGCCCTTCCAGCACGCCCTGCGTGGCCGCCAGCATTTCGTTGCGCGGTGCCAGCGGCGCGCCAAGGTCGTCCTCGAAGATGCGACGGCGCAGCTCACGCAGCCAGGCGTGATACAGCAGGGGCTCGGGCGCGTCCGCGAGCATGCTGCCATCCCATTGCTGCAAGCGTGCCAGTGCGACCTTCGCCGCGGTCGTTTCAACCTGGGTGCGCGACAGCAGTGGCAGGAGCGCACGCGCCGCCAAATCGCGTTGGTCCATCTGGATGCGCTGCATGCTCGCAACATCGTGCTGCGGCTCGGCGGCCAGCAACTGCCGAATGCGATTCATCCGATATGGCAGCGCGAAGGTCGAGCTCGCAATGTGCAGCGGAAACGGCCGGTCGACCACCCTGGCATTGGCCGTGGCGATGAAGCCTTCGGGCGGATCGATCAGGCGCGGCAACTGCTCATAACGCAGGAAGCCCGCCCAGTCATTGGCCGCATCCCAGCCTGGCGACGGCACCTGCCCGCGCAATGCGCTCTCAGGCTTGCGCAAGGGCATGCGCCCGGCAGCGATCCAGCCGATGCGACTCGGCCGTCCTGGCGCGCCCGCTTGCGCGAACACGACGTTTTGGCGGATCAAGGTGAAGTCGCGCAGCGCCGCCTCGATATCGGCCACGCTGCCGGCGCGATTGAGCGCGCGAAAGGCACGCATGGTGGTGTCGCCCGGCTCGGCCGCGGCCCAGCGCAGCGCCAGCACGTACTGTGGCGCCAGCTGGGGGCGCGGCGCCTTGGCTGTCGCGCTGTCCTTCGCCTCCACTGGCGCGGGGCCAAACTGGGGGAGCGCGTCCGACAGCACCGGGCCGTGGCGCGTCGAGCGCACCGTCAGGCGCACATCGTCCGCGCCCTTGACGCGAATGACTTCCTCGCGCGTTGTGAACGGTTCCCAGCCATCGGGCGTCTGATACTGCGACAGGTCGTCGGGCCGAACGCGCTCAATGTACAGGTCCTCGGCGTCGGCCTCGACATTAGTGAAGCCCCAGGCCACCTGCGCGGTGCGACCGAAGAGCGCATAGGGCAGCCCGGGCATGGTGCCGCCAAACACCTTGAAGCCCCGCGCGCCGGTCACGTGCAGCGAGGCCATGTAGAGCACGGCGGGCGTGGCCAGGCCCAGGTGCGGATCGTTGGCAAGCAACGGCTGGCCGCTCCTTGTGCGGCTGCCTGCCACCACCCAGTTATTGGAGCCAATGCCGCTACCGATGCCAAAGCCGCCGAGCGAGGGCAAGTCCGCGAGCCGCGTCGCGCCCTCCAGCAGCGCGCTCTTTTGTGCAAACAGCCCCATGAGCCGATAAAGCTCGACATAGTCGGCCGCAACGAACGGCACGCCGCTGGGATCGGGCCGCAATTCATCGATCTCGGCCTTTGTAAAGCGCGCCGCCAGCAGCAGCCGCGCCAGCTCGTCGCGCCAACTCTGGCCGAGGTCGAGCGCCATCATCACGCCCCACGCCATCGAGTCCTGCTCGGTCCAGGGTGCGGGCGCCGACGTGCGGGTGAGAAGAAACTCGGGCGGCAAGGGGCCAGTGCGCGTGCGCATGGCGGCGTTCACGCCGGCCACATAGGCCTGCAGCTGGCTGCGTGTCGCCGGGTCCATCTCGTCGACCAGGCGCTGCGCCAGCTGCATCACGCCGATGGTGCGCAAGAAGCGATCGATGTCGACGCCCGCGGGCCCCGCCAGTTCGGCCAGGCGGCCCTGCGCCAGGCGGCGGTTGAAGTCCATCTGCCACAGGCGGTCCTGCGCGTGGGCGAAGCCGAGAGCGAACAACACGTCGGCCTCGGTTGCGCCCCGGATATGCGGCACGCCCGCCTCGTCGCGCCGCACCTCCACCGGCTGCTGCACACCACTGATGCGCAGCGTTCCTTCATGCAATGGCAGGCTCGCCTGCCGGTACCAGAGGAACGCTGCCGCCAGCGTGATGACGAGCAGGCCGGCGCCCAGGCCAAGCCCGACCGCGAGGCGACGCGGCCAGCGCGAGCGCATGGTCAGCTTTGAGAAACCGCGGCAGTGATGACGATCTCGATCTTCCACCCCGGGCGGGCCAGTGCGGCCTCAACCGTGGCGCGCGCCGGCTTGCCGCCATCCTTGATCCACTCGTCCCAGATGTTGTTCATGCGCGGAAAGTCGACCATGTCGGCAATGAAGATCTGGGCCGAAAGCAGGTTGGCCTTGCTGGTGCCGCACTTGGCCAGCAGCGCGTCGATCGAGGCGAGCACCTGGCGCGTCTGCCCTTCGATCCCCTGCGAGGCGTCGTCGGCCACCTGGCCGGCGAGCCAGGCGATGCCGTTGTAGATCACTGCCTCTGACATGCGCGCGCCGCTGTCGATGCGCTGGATGCTGCTCATTGCCTTACTCCTCGAGAAAAAACTGGCGCACGACCTCGATCTGGTCGGCGTGCATGAACATCGGTGCGTGGCCCACGGCCTCGAACTCGACCAGCCGCGCACGCGGGCCGGTCTCGGTCATGCGCTGTGCAGTGGCATGAGACAGCAAGTCGGACTGGGCGCCGCGCGTGAGCAGCACCCTGGCCTTGATGTTGGCGTACAGGCCCCACAGCGCCGCCTCGCCGGCGGCAGCTGCCTCGGCCGAAGTGGCGCGAAGCGGCTCACCAATGCGCGGGTCGTAATGCAGTACCCAGCCGGCCGTGGCACCGTCACCATCGCGCTTGAGGGCGGGCAGCGTGATCTCGCGCCAGTCTTCACGCGCGGTCAGGCCAAAGGGCGCGCTGATCGCGCTGATGTAGTCGATCGCCTGGTCCTCGCTGGCAAAGCGCACCGGCTTGCCCAGGTACTCGCCAATGCGTGCCAGCGCGGCGGCATCGATGGTGGGGCCGACGTCGTTGATCACCATGCGCCGGATCGATGCGCCCGGCTGCCCCGCGAGCGACATGCCAATCAGCCCGCCCATCGAGGTGCCAACCCAGTCGACGGTGTCTGCATCCAGTCGCGCAAGCAGGGTCACCATGTCGGCCACATACTGCGCGATGCCGTAGTAGCGCGCATCGTGCAGCCATTCGCTGCGACCGCGCCCCACCACATCGGGGCACACCACGCGATAGTCCTGTGCCAGCGCCTGCGCCAGCCGATCGAAGTCATTGCCCACGCGCGTGAGGCCATGCACGCACACCAACACCTTGCGGTTGGTGGGCGCGCCCCACTCGCGGTAGGCCATGGTGTGAAAGCCGCTGGGCGACAGGCATTGCACAAATCGCTGGCGGGGCATGAAGGCTGCGGGGGGTGTGGGCAGGGTCACTGACCGATTGTAGTGAGCCCGGCTGGCATACTGCATTGCAAGGTCCTTGACGCTGGCAGTAGACGGCGCGGGGGCACCGTACATCTGGGAAGTTGTCGCAGTCGGCGCGGCTTTCGACGGCAGTCATTGACAGTTCAAAGGGAGAAGCAGCATGTTGAAAGGCAAGACCGCACTGGTCACCGGTTCCACCAGCGGCATCGGACTGGG
>JBIIZX010000032.1:0-13581 GCA_044346055.1 Burkholderiaceae bacterium
CATTGCTACATCGGTCTTCCGCGGCACCGAACCCGACAATGCCACAACCCGCCCGCACAGTGTTTCTTCGGCGCGATTTGCGGGCTCGGGCCGATTACTTCGCTAACCCGTTGAACCGAGACATTAAATCATCGGGCTGGTCAACCCTTACAGCGCCCAACAGCGTTTTTCTGACAACGGACGACCGCACAATCGGCACGGTGCCGGTTTGACCCGGACCGTGCCGGACTTAAAATATCGTCAACCGTTTGGCAGAACCTGGGACGGGATGGCCGGGCACCGCTGCCGCGCCAAGCGCCAGGATCGCCACCGGGGCTTCGGGACCCGGTCAATAAATTCATTGGGGCGTCCGCCCTTCCCGACAACGTGCCAAGGTCAAGGCGAGCGAGCCGGACCACGGCAAAGAAACGAGGCTGGTGCGGCGACGCCGTCCAGCGAACGTTCCAACCTGTGAAGGCCGGCGAGGCTGCTGCGTCGAAAGATCTGGCAGGCCGCCGCTCAACATAAGGAGGTACGCATGTCGAATGTCACTGATTATGCGCTGCGGGTGCAATTGCCGGCAGTTGCTGAAGCAGCAGCACAGTTCGTGAAGGATGTTGGCACTGGCTTCATGGCGACCTCGCGCGTGCTCGTGACGCTGGTGGGGTGCGTCACGCTGGTGGGCGCTTCTGCCGTGCTGGCCAATGCCAGCTGGCGTGATCGCCTGGTCCAGCAAGTGCCAGTTGCGCTGGTGGCGCTCGTTCCGGGCTTCGGCGCGCAGGAGGTGCTGGCGGCCGAGCCGGCCGAGTCAGCGGTCGAGCAGACCGTCACCGTTGCCCGCACGGATCCGCAGCAGCGCCACGTGACCCAGTATTTGGCCCGGCGCTACCGCGTAGCCGACGAGGCCGTCCGCATGCTCGTGGCCGCCGCCTACGAGGCTGGCCATCAGCGTCAGCTTGATCCACTGTTGATCCTGGCGGTGATGGCGGTTGAGTCGAGCATGAACCCGTTTGCCGAAAGCGCCGTCGGTGCGCAAGGGCTGATGCAGGTGATGACGCGAGTGCATGCCGAGAAGTTTCAGCCGCACGGCGGCGATCATGCGGCACTCGATCCGATCGCCAACATCAAGGTTGGCAGCGCCATCCTGCAGGACGTGGTTCGACGCGGCGGCTCGGTCGAGCGGGGCCTGCAGTTGTATGTCGGCGCCGGCAATAGCGAGGACGACGGCGGCTACACGGCGCGCGTGCTGGCCGAGCGTGCCCGCATCGCCACCGCCGCCACCGGCAAGGTGGACGCGGCGCTGGCGGCAGGCGTGCGTGGCGACGTTGCGCGTCCCGAAATGAAGCCCGTGGTCGACGCAGTCAAGCCGCAGGCGGATGCCGCGGCCGATCCGAGCGTGACGGGCGAGAAGCACAAGCCGGCCGCCTGAGCCGGTTCGCCGGTTGGCTGGTTCGCTGGTTCGCTGGTTTGCCACCGATGCCGAGTTGGCACTGCGACGGCTCTGTGCTTGCGGCTTGCTGGCGTAGCGCTTAAGCAGCCGACCGTCGAGCGCCCAAGTACGCCCGCAGCCGCTCGATCGCCTCGTGCAATCGTTCCATGCTGGTGGCGTAGGAAACGCGGATGTAGCGTGACGGGGCCGCGTGGCCAAAGTCGCGCCCCGGCACCACGCACACGCCCGTGGCATGCAGCAGGTCAAATGCGAACGCCCAGCTGTCGTCGCTGAACGCGCTCACGTCCACGTACACATAGAACGCGCCGTCGGGCACGACCGGCACCTTCAACCCGATTGATTGCAGGGCTGGCACCAGATAGTCGCGGCGCCGCTTGAACTCGGCGCGCCGCGCCTCGTACTCGGCAATCGACTCCGGCGCAAAGCAGGCCACTGCCGCGTACTGCGCGATGGTCGACGGGCAGATGAAAAGGTTTTGCGCGAGCTTCTCAACCACCGGCAGCAAGACCGGCGGCACCACCAGCCAGCCCAGCCGCCAGCCGGTCATGCTGAAGTACTTCGAGAAGCTGTTGATGACCACCACCCGGTCTGACAGCGCCAGCGCCGTGCGCGGCGCTTGGTCGTAGCTCAGTCCCTGGTAGATCTCGTCGACCAGCACGAAGCCGTCACGCGCATGCACGACCTCGATCAGCCGTTGCAGCGCCGCTGCATCGATCGACGTGCCAGTGGGGTTGGACGGACTGGCCAGAAGGACGCCGGCGGTTTGTGCTGACCAGGCGTCGGCGAGCAGTTCAGGCGTGAGTTGAAACCGCGCTTGCGGACCGCAGGGCACGAGACGCGCGCTGCCATCGCACATGGTCGCAAAGTGACGGTTGCACGGGTAGCACGGGTCGGGCATGAGCAGTTCGCGCTGTGCATCGAGCAGTGCTGCGAGGGCCAGCAGCAGCGCACCGGAGGCGCCAGCGGTGACGACGATGCGCTCGGCCTCCACCGGCAACCCAAAGCGCGTTCGATAGTGTCCGCTGATGGCTGCGCGCAACTCGGGCAGCCCGAGGGCGGCGGTGTACTGCGCGCGACCTGCCTCAATGGCAGCAATCGCCGCGGCTCGCACCGGCGCCGGCGCCGTGAAGTCCGGCTCGCCGATGCTCATGTGGATCACGGAGCGGCCGGCGGCCTGCAGGCGCGCTGCCTCCTTGGCCACTTCCATCACATAGAAGGGTTCGATCCGGTCGTTGCGGGCAGCAGGGCGGGGCATAAACGCTTGGGCCAGGGCAGCGCCTGAGCGTACGCCAGGGCGGGGCTCCCGATGCTCGCTTGCGCCGAGTAACTGTTAGCGATCACTCTCGCGCGGAACGCACGCGAAAAAAGAGCCTGTCACCTGAACGCACCCAAGTTCGGCAGAGCAGGGAGGGAGGAGAGGCACCGAGTCGGGGTTGTCTGCGCACAAGCTTTTGACAGGCTCGCTAAACAACTTCGTTGAAGTGTTGCGCAGGGTGACCGGCAAGTCAAGAGTTTGTCTAGGTCAAAGCGGCTTGGATGTCGGCCAAAGCCCAGGAGCTGTCATTGGCGTCCTGGTTTGTCGATGACGACAGGCACTACTGTCTGTCCAACCAGACGCCTCGACAAAGCGAAACGTTGATAATCGCTGCCAAAGGGGACAGCACAGATGCCAAGCAAAGATTCGATCGACCTGCGCCGCGCTGCGCTGGAGTACCACGAGCATCCGCGGCCAGGAAAGATCTCGGTCACGCCGACTAAGCAACTGATCAACCAGCGCGATCTCGCGCTGGCGTACTCGCCCGGCGTTGCCGCCGCGAGCGAGGCGATCCGCGACGATCCTGCGACGGTGGTCCGCTACACGGCGCGCGGCAACCTGGTCGGCGTCATCACCAACGGCACGGCCGTGCTCGGGCTCGGCGCAATTGGCCCGCTGGCAGCCAAACCGGTGATGGAAGGCAAGGCGGTGCTGTTCAAGAAGTTCGCCGGCATCGACGTGTTCGACATCGAGATCAACGAGCTTGATCCGGACAAGCTGGTCGAGATCATCGCGGCACTCGAGCCCACCTTTGGCGGCATCAATCTCGAAGACATCAAGGCACCGGAGTGCTTCTACGTCGAGCGCAAGCTGCGCGAGCGCATGAAGATCCCGGTGTTCCACGATGACCAGCACGGCACCGCGATCATCGTCGGTGCCGCACTGCTTAATGGCCTGAAGGTCGTTGGCAAGGAGATCGACAAGGTCAAGCTGGTGGTCAGTGGCGCGGGTGCTGCGGCGCTTGCCTGCCTCGGGCTGCTTGAGCTGCTCGGCCTGCCGCGCAAGAACATCTGGGTCACGGACATCGAAGGCGTGGTCTACGCGGGCCGCACCGTGCTGATGGACGAGGAAAAGGCGCGCTACGCGCAGCCGACTGCAGCACGCATGCTGAGTGAAGTGATCGGCGACACTGACGTCTTTCTCGGCCTGTCAGCAGGGGGCGTGCTCAAGAAGGACATGGTGGCCAAGATGGCGCCGCGGCCGCTCATCCTGGCGCTGGCCAATCCCAACCCGGAGATCCTGCCTGAAGATGTGAAGGCGGTGCGCGACGACGCGGTGATCGCGACCGGGCGCTCCGACTATCCCAATCAGGTCAACAACGTCCTGTGCTTTCCGTTCATCTTCCGCGGCGCGCTCGATGTCGGCGCCACCACCATCACGCAGGAGATGGAGGCAGCAGCCGTGCACGCGATTGCCGCCCTTGCCCAGGAAGAGCAGAGCGACATCGTGGCCACCGCCTATGGCATCTCCGACCTGTCGTTTGGTCCCGAGTACCTGATTCCCAAGCCGTTTGATCCGCGCCTGATGATCCGGATCGCGCCGGCCGTTGCCGAGGCCGCGATGAAAAGCGGTGTCGCAATGCGGCCGCTTGCAGATCTTGCGCTGTATCGCAGCCAGTTGCAGCAGTTCGTGTGGCATTCGGGCACGTTCATGAAGCCGATCTTCGATGTCGCGCGCAAGGCGCACACCGAGGGCGGCCGCTCGCGCGTCGTGTTTGCCGAGGGCGAGGACGAGCGCGTGCTGCGTGCGGTGCAGGTGGTGGTGGACGAAGCGCTGGCCCGTCCCGTCCTGGTCGGCCGGCCCAGCGTGGTCGAAGGCCGGCTCGAGCGCTATGGCCTGCGCATGAAAGCGGGAGTGGATTTTGACCTGGTGAACCCGGAGTTCGACCAGCGCTATCGAGACTACTGGCAGACCTATCACCAGCTCACGGCGCGCAAGGGTGTCACCGAACAGTACGCCAAGATCGAGATGCGGCGGCGGCACACGCTGATCGGCGCCATGATGATCCACAAGAATGAGGCCGACGCGATGGTGTGCGGCACCTTCGGCAACCACAGCCTGCACCTGCACTACGTCGATCAGGTGATCGGCCGCCGCGCGGGCGCCAGCGTGTACGCGGCGATGAACATCCTGATGCTGCCCTCGCGGCAGATCGCGATGGTCGACACCCACGTCAACTACGAACCGAGTGCCGAGCAGCTGGCCGAGATCACGCTGATGGCCGCCGATGAAATGCGGCGGCTCGGCCTGGTACCTAAGGTCGCGCTGCTGTCGCACTCCAACTTCGGCACCGGCAACACGCCCAGTGCCGTGAAGATGCGCGAGACACTGGCGCTGCTCAAGGCGCGCGCGCCCGAGCTCGAAGTCGATGGCGAAATGCACGCCGACTGCGCCATTGACGAGACCATGCGCAAGGCGATCATGCCGTTCTCGAGCCTTGATGGCGATGCCAACCTGCTCGTGTGCCCGGACATCGACAGTGCCAATATCAGCTACAACCTGCTCAAGTCCACCGCGGGTAACAACGTCGCCATTGGACCGGTTCTGCTTGGGGCGGCCAAGCCCATCCACATCCTCACGCCCTCGGCCACCGTGCGGCGGATCATCAACATGACGGCGCTTGCGGTGCTCGACGCCAATTCACACCGCCAGCCGTCGCTGCCGCACGTCTAGCCTCGGCGTCGACCTTCAGTCGGCTGCGGCTGGGCTGCGTCCATCACTGCTGGCGGCGGCATCGACCGCGCCCTTGACGCCGTGTTCGCCGGCGCTTGGCGTAGCGCCGCCGCGGGCCGCACAATCTGCCCATGCAAGGGCAGCTCAGCGATCGCGTGCAGTTGCGCACCAACCCGGCCGGCCTGGTTCTCATGGGCGGCGGGGCGCGCGCCGCCTATCAGGTGGGTGTGCTCAAGGCGATTGCGGAATTGCTGCGCGACGGGCGCCGCGGGCTTGATCCGTCGATCGCCCAGGGGCAGAACCCGTTTCAAATTGTGGTTGGCACCTCTGCGGGCGCCATCAATGCCGCCGCGCTCGCCTGCCGCGCCGACAATTTCCAGGAAGCCGTGGCGCAGTTGGTGCACGTGTGGGAGAACTTCCACGTCGAGCACGTGTATCGGGCTGATTTTCTCGACGCCCTGCGCAGTGGCGCGCGCTGGCTGACGCTGCTGTCGCTCGGCTGGATGATTCGCCGCTCGCTCAGGCTGCGGCCCAAGTCGCTGCTCGACAACCAGCCGCTCAGCGCACTGCTGCAACAGCTGATCGACCTGCCGCGGCTGGCGCGGGCGATCGAGCACGGGCATCTGCGCGCGCTTGCCGTCACCGCATCCAGCTACAGCTCCGGCCGCCACATCACCTTCTATCAGGCGCTCAACGACCACGGCCTGGCTTCCAAGCTGCAGCGCGAGTTCGTGTTCACGCCGATCGCGCATGACCATCTGCTCGCCTCCAGCGCGATTCCATTCGTCTTTCCCGCCGTACCGCTGAAGCTGCGCGGCCGTCATGAGTTCTACGGCGACGGCTCGATGCGCCAGATTGCCCCCATCAGCCCGGCCATCCATTTGGGCGCGGAGCGGGCGCTGGTGATCGCCGCCGGCCAGCTTGGCAACCCGGGCGTGCTTGGCAATGGCCAGGCGGCAGTCGATCCGTCGCTGGCGCAGATCGCCGGCCATGCAATGGCATCGATCTTCCTCGACGCGCTGGCCAGCGACATCGAGCGGCTGGACCACATGAACAAGGTGGCGGTCGAGCTCAGTCTCGCGCAGCAGCGTGCGCTGCGCATCCGCCCCATTCAGTCGCTCGTGATCGCGCCGTCCGAGCGGCTCGACGGCATCGCGCTGCGCCACATGACGAGCCTGCCGCGCTCGGTGCGCGTGCTGCTCGACGTGCTGGGTGCGCGCGCCGGCACGCAGGCCGGTGCCGCTGGCTTTGCCAGCTATCTGCTGTTCGAGTCGACCTACACGCGCGTGCTCATTGATCTAGGATTCGCCGACACGATGCGCCGCCGGGATGAAGTCCTGGCGTTTCTGGTCGCACCGCGTAGCGGGTCAACGCATGGATTCAAGGTTGTCGTTGAATAGGTTGCAGGGCGCGCTGACGCGGCTGCTGTTGCTCGTCGCGTACGGCGTCGTGCTGGGCGTCTGGCTCTGTGCGGGCACCGCCGTGCAGGCGCGCGAGCAACGCGATAAGTCCGTGGGCGAGCTGCAGCAGGCCGAGTTGCCGCGCGAGGCGCGCGAGAC
This sequence comes from Burkholderiaceae bacterium, assembly GCA_044346055.1. GTDB lineage: Bacteria > Pseudomonadota > Gammaproteobacteria > Burkholderiales > Burkholderiaceae_F > JALHMQ01. The sequence goes on from JBIIZX010000032.1 coordinate 6,977, forward strand.
GCTCGCGCTCATCAAGCGCGGCGGCCCGTTTCCCTATCGCAAGGACGGCACCGTATTCCAGAACCGGGAACGGCGCCTGCCCGCCAAGCCGCGCGGCTACTACCGGGAGTACACGGTGCGCACACCGTGGGAGCGCGACCGTGGCGCGCGCCGTATCGTGGCGGGCAAGGGCGAGACGGGCGATCCTGCCACCAGCGGCGAGTACTACTACACCGATGACCACTACGAGACGTTTCGCCGCATTCGCGAGTGACACTGAGCCGCAGCATGACGCCCAAGCGCATTGAGCAACTGACCGACGTGCCATCGAACTGCGTACGCGCGCTGGGCGCCCTCGCGCCAGCGACGCTGCGGCAGTGGGCCGAGCGCGCTGGACAGCGCTACGTCGAGGTGGATTTGTCCCCTGCGCGCGACAAGAAGGCCGTGCTGGCTGCCATCGGTCACGCCTTTGGTTTTCCCGAGTGGTACGGTGGCAATCTGGACGCGTTGTACGACTGCCTTACTGACCTGCCGACCAGAGCAGAAGGCACGGGCGCAGTTGGCGGGCAAGCTGCGGGGCAAGCTGCAGCCGACGGACACGCCAAGGGCTACGTTGCCGTGCTGCTGCGGCTGCCCTACAACGGGAGCTTTGATGTCAAGCAGCGCGATGCACTGCTCGACGTGTTTCGCGATGCCGCCGAGACCTTTGCCGACGACGGCATCCCGCTGCGGGTGTTCTACTCGTCGTAGCTCCGCTCGCCCTTCAAGCCCGATCCAAAGCCAGCTCCAAAGCCAGCTCCAAGCCCCAACTCAGCGCGGCATCAGCTGCGACAGGCTGGCCAGCGCCTGATCCAGGCCGCCACCGGCCGCATCCGCGCTTGGCAATTCGCCATTCGGCGTGAGCTTGTCAATCAGCTGCGGCAACATCGACGAAAGCTGCGAGCCGAGGTCTTGCGAGTTCATGCCGGCCGCTTGCGCCATCTGCTGCATATTGCCCTGACCGAACACCTGCAGCAGCTGGTCCGCGTTGATCGGCAGGTTCTCGCCGGTGGAGATCCACGAGGACACGTGTTCGCCCATGCCGGCCTGCTGGAACTGCTGCACGAGGGCGGCCAGCCCGCCACCGCCATTGCTGCCGACGTTGCCCGCCAGCAGCCCCATCATCACCTGCATGAGATCGCCGCCGCCTTGTTGCTGCTGCCCCATTCCCTGCAACGCACTTGCAATCAGTTTTTCCAGCATGGTGCTTTCCTCCGGTCGTCGGTGTTGGTTGTCGATGGTGTTGGCAGGATCATGCGCCGCGCAGCGCGCTTGATGGCGGCGGCGAAAGCGGGTTCATGCAACCGCGTCAGGTTAGCGCCTGGGCGCAAAAGTCGCCATGCAACCCTTGTAGGGCGGCGAGCATCGCCAGCCCCGCGGTCTCGGTGCGCAGCACGCGTGGGCCGAGTGTCATGAGCCTGTAACCGCCCGCTTGCGCCTGCGCGATCTCGTCGGCGGTGAAGCCGCCTTCGGGGCCGATCGCGACGACAAATGCGCGAGCGCCTGGCAGGGTCTCACGCCGCGCGACAGGTGCCGCCGATGGCGTGAGGAGCAGCCGCAGCGCGTCCATTGGTGCGGCCGCCGCCGCCTGCTCGAATGACGCCACCGCGCTGACCGATGGCACCCGGTTGCGGCCGCACTGTTCGCAAGCGGCACGGGTGACGGCGGCCAAATGCATCAGGCGCCTTTGCAGCCGCTCGCCCGACAGTCGCACCACGCTGCGGGCCGCTGGCAGCAGCACGACGCGCGCGGCGCCCAGTTCGGTCGCCTTCTCGACGATCAGATCGAGTTTTTCCGTTGCCACCAGGGCCTGCACCAGGGTCAGGTCCAGTGGCGACTCCCGCTCCACCGTCGCATGTGCGCCCACGAGCGCCAGCATGCGCGGCGCATCGCCGAGCACCGCGCTGTACTCGCCGCCCATGCTGTTGAATAGCGTGATCGACGCGCCCTCGCCCAGGCGCAGCACCCGCCAGGCGTGGTGCGCTACCGGCGCTGGCAGTTGCACTTGCGCGCCGGCAGAAAGCGGCAGATCAACAAAGAAGCGGGGCGCGGACATGGGGCGCGGACATGGGGCTGAGAGACCGGACGCTGCAAGACCAGAACTGCAAAGGCTCTCACAGAAGAAGAAGCAGAAAAAAGCCCGGCAGTGCCGGGCTTAGGAGGATTGATCACACGAGTGGTGCTTAGGCCGCGCGCTTGGCCTGCACCACCGGCGCCGCCGGATCGGTCAGCTCGCGCACGAACGTGGGCAGCGCAAAGAGCGCGCCGTGCAGCTCGGCGTTGTAGAAGCGTAGGCCGGTCAAGCGCCGCTCGCGCATGCGCTGGGCAACCGTCTCGGTGGCAACGGCGCGCGGCGTCACGCTGTCGCTGGCCACACCGAGGCACCACAGCGAGCCATACAGTGGAATGAACACCGTCAACGGGCTCACGTGCTTGAACACCTTGCGCAGGTTGGCGGCGTTCTTCTTCACCGTGGCAGGTTGGTACACGGGCGAGCCCAGGTGCATCGTCATGATGCCGCCCGGGTTCAGCAGCGCACGGCACAGGCCGAAGAACTCTTCGGAGTACAGGTGAAACGCCGGCGTGTCGGGATCGGTGAGATCGAGCACCACGAGATCGAACTTCTCGGTGCAGGACTTTACGAACTCGTAGCCCTCGCCAATCCGGATATCGAGGCGCGGATCGTCGAGCGCGCCCTTGTGGATCGCCGTCAGGTGCTCGCGCGCCATGCTGATGACATCGGCATCGAGCTCGGCCATCACAATGCGCTTGACGCTCGGATGCTTGAAGATTTCCTCGGACGAGCCCCCATCGCCGCCGCCGATCACCAGCACCGACTGCGGATTGGGATGCGACAAGAGCGCCGGATGCGTCATTGCCTCGTGATAGAAAAACTCCTCGCCCTCGGACGTCATCAGGCGGCCATCCAGGCGGAACAGCTTGCCAAACTGCTGCGTCTCGTACACCTCTAGGCGCTGGTACGGCGTGTCCTTGGCGGCAAGCTGGCGCGTTGCGGTGTAGCCGTAGCCGGCGTGCGCGTTGAGCCAGTCGAACACCAGCTGATCGCGCTCGCTCTTGTCGACATTGGCGCCCGGCGCAGTGCTGGCGGCCTGCTCGGTCACCACGTCGGCGCCGGCGGCAAGATCGCCGCGCACGAGGCGGTTCACCACCTGGTTCTTGGGTCGAAACGCCAGCATCAGCGTGTCAAACAGCTGGCGCGCCTTGGCCTCGTTGTCGCCGGTGAAGTTGCAAACGTAGACGTCGAGGGTCACGCCGCGCCGCTCGGGCCAGGTGTGAATTGCCAGGTGCGATTCGGCCAGCAGCACGGCGCCGGTGATGCCGCCAGGCTCGCCTTGCCACTCGGGAAAGATGTGGTACTTCTCGTCGACGATCGTGAGCCCGCTGTCAATCGTGGCGTCACGACACAGCGTGGTAAGGGCCTTGAGATCGGTGAAGAGACCGGCGCTGCAACCGCAGTCGAATAGATCACCGGTCAGGTGAATGCCTTGCAATTCGTCCCCCTAGCAGGTCCGCCCAATCGACCTGAATCACGCGCGCAGATGCCTGCGCCGCAACCCATCGGTTCGGGACCCGGCCGTTGGTGCGCGGCGACCGGATCATTGCAGTGGAAGCACTCTTTCGAGCACCGGCCACTGCGTCGATTGGCTCTGGCGGGGGGTTTAGGGCCTTTCCTGACCAGAAACTGCCGGTCAGGCAATGCAAGGCTGCCCGTTGCTTCCTGTGGTGAGTCCGAACCGAAAAACGAGGTAAGGATGCTAGCCGAATCGGCCCCCTAATGAAAGGCCTCGCGGACTCACGCCGTTGACGGCAGCCTCGGTTTCGTGACCGCTGCAACAGGCCGAAGTCGATCCTCGTGTCATATTCAGGCGCACCGCGTCAGGCGCACCGCGTCAGTCGCACCGCGTCAGTCGCACCGCGTCAGTCGCACCGCGTCAGTCGCACCGCGTCAGTCGCACCGCGTGAGACAGAGAGTGTGACGGAGAGTGTGGCAGCGGCGTCAGAACGATGACGTTGTTGGTGGCGTGCCCGCCAGTGCTGCCGTGCTCCTGCCGTGCTCCTGAACACTCGCCTGTAAAATTTGGTCCCTTCGCGGCGACTGGGTCCGGCAACAGGCATGGATCGGGTGCGCGGCGCCTCTTCCGCTTCAATGCCCACGGGTCTTTCCCTGCCATGCCGGACACCGCCGCTGCTTCTGTGCCTTCCACACGCCTTTCCGCGCTCGATTCCGCACTCGATCCCGCGCTCCAGCGCGACGTGTGCAACGCCATTCGCGCGCTTGCCATGGACGCGGTGCAAAAGGCCAACTCAGGCCACCCCGGCATGCCGATGGGCATGGCCGAGGTCGCCTTTGCGCTGTGGCACGGTCACTACCGCCACAACCCGGCCGATCCGCACTGGGCCGATCGCGACCGGTTTGTGCTCTCCAACGGGCACGGCTCGATGCTGCAGTACGCGCTGCTGCATCTGTCGGGCTATGACCTGCCCATCGAAGAGTTGATCAACTTTCGCCAGTTGCACAGCAAGACGCCGGGGCATCCGGAGGTGGGCATTACGCCGGGTGTAGAGACGACCACCGGCCCGCTCGGGCAGGGCTTTGCCAACGCGGTCGGCATGGCGCTGGCCGAAAAGCTGCTGGCGGCCGAGTTCAACCAGCCCGATGCGACAATCGTCGACCACCGCACCTACGTGCTGGTGGGTGACGGCTGCCTGATGGAAGGCATTTCGCACGAGGCGGCATCGCTCGCTGGCGTGTGGAAGCTCGACAAGCTCATCGCCATTTATGACGACAACGGCATTTCGATCGACGGCGAAGTCAAGCACTGGTTTGCCGATGACACCGCAGCGCGCTTCCGCTCCTATGGCTGGAACGTCGTGGGCCCGGTCGATGGTCACGATGTCGCCGCGCTCGATGCCGCCATTGCGCGTGCCAAGGAGAGCGACCAGCCGACGCTGGTGATCGCTCGTACGGTGATCGGCAAGGGATCGCCCAATCGCGCCGGCTCAGAGAAAGCGCATGGCGAGGCGCTCGGCGACGCCGAGATCGCCGCCACGCGCACCAACATCGGCTGGCCGCACCCGCCCTTTGTGGTGCCGCAGCCGGTTTATGCGGCTTGGGATGCGCGGCCGGCGGGCCAGGCGCGGCAGGCAGAGTGGAACCGGCGCTTCCGGCAGTACAAGGCCAAGTACCCGCAGGCCGCAGCCGAGTTCGAGCGGCGCATGAAGGGCGAACTGCCAACCGACTTCGCGCAGGTGGTGCAGAAAGCGATTGCCGCGGCCGTGGGAAAGAAGGAAACCGTTGCTACCCGCAAGGCCTCGCAGCTCGCGCTCGACGTGCTGGCCGAAGCGGTGCCCGAAATGATCGGCGGCTCGGCCGACCTCACCGGCAGCAACCTCACCAAGTGGAGCAAGGCCACCAACCTGCGCGCCGCGAGCAACACGGCCACCGCCATTGCCGGCCAGAGTGCCGGGCAGTTCACGCGCGGTCGCCATATCAACTACGGCGTGCGCGAGTTCGGCATGAACGCCATTGCCAATGGCATGGCGCTGCACGGCGGGCTGCTGCCGTTCGTGGGCACGTTCCTCACCTTTGCCGACTACGGCCGCAATGCGCTGCGCATGGCTGCCCTGATGAAGCAGCGCGTGGCCTTTGTGTTCACACACGACTCGATTGGCCTGGGCGAAGACGGGCCCACCCACCAGTCGGTTGAACATGCGGCCAGCCTGCGCATCATTCCCAACATGGACGTGTGGCGGCCCTGCGATACGGTCGAGTCGATCGTGGCCTGGGCCGCGGCCATCGAGCGCCGCGATGGGCCTACCAGCCTGCTGTTCTCGCGCCAGGCGGTGCCGTTCCTGCGCACAGGTGGAAGCGATGCGACTGATGTCGCCGCGATCCGCAAGGGCGCCTATGTGTTCAGCGAGGCGGCCGGTGGTATCAAGAGCGCGCGCGCCGTGATCATCGCCACGGGCTCGGAGCTGCCGCTCGCCGTGGAGGCACAGAAGACGCTGGCTGGCCAGGGCGAAGACGTGCGCGTGGTGTCGATGCCCTCGACGACCGTTTTCGATCGGCAGAGCGTGCAGTACAAGGCAAGCGTCTTGCCGGAAGGTTTGCCGCGCGTCGCGGTGGAAGCGGGCGTCACGGACTTCTGGTGGAAGTACGTGCGCGCCTCTGGCGCTGTGCTCGGCGTCGACACCTATGGCGAGTCAGCGCCGGCCGCTGCGCTCTTCAAGCACTTTGGGCTGACGGTGGAGAACCTCGTCGCCGTGGTGACCAAGGTCACGCGCTAGCGCAGGCTGTTCGTCCTCGCCACGCCATCCAGCAACGCAACCGAACGACGCAACAGAGCAACTCATCCGAACAAAGCAACCGAACACTAGAGAGAACCAGGAGAGGCATCGCAATGACGATCAAGGTAGCCATCAACGGATACGGCCGCATCGGCCGCAATGTGCTGCGCGCGCACTATGAAGGCGGCAAGAAACATGACCTGCAGATCGTGGCGATCAACGATCTCGGCGACCCCAAGACCAACGCGCATCTCACCAAATACGACACGGCACACGGC
>JBIIZX010000371.1:0-4054 GCA_044346055.1 Burkholderiaceae bacterium
CACTTTGGCATCGGCGATCCTCGGTTGTCTGCAGGCCTCGTTCTCCTCTGACAACGCGCGTAAGCACGTGGCCGCTGACCTCATACTGGTGAAATATCCGGGCTAGCCGGATGACGGGCTGGGTCGTGCACGCACCCGTGCCGCCAGCCAGACCAGGAGCAGCACCGGCAGGCCGAGCAGGGTAGTGCCGATGAAGAACGCCACGTAGCCGTGGGCGTCGACGAAAGCCCCGGAAAAGCCCGCGATGAACTTGGGCAGCAGCAGCATCAGCGAGGAGAAGATCGCGTACTGGGTGGCGCTGTAGGCGATGTTGGTCAGGCTCGACAGGTAGGCAATGAAGGCCGACGAGGCAATGCCGGAGGCGAGGTTGTCGGCGGAGATGACGATCACGAGCCACGTGAGGTCGTAGCCGCGCACCGCGAGCAGCGCAAACAGCAGGTTGCTCAGGGCCGCCAGCAGCGCACCGAGAAACAGCGTCTTCATGATGCCGAAGCGCAGCGACAGCACGCCACCGATGAAGGCACCGACCAGCGTCATGACCACGCCGTAGACCTTGGAGACCGCGGCCACCTCGTCCTTGCTGAAACCCAGGTCGACGTAGAACGGATTGGCCATGATGCCCATCACGATGTCGGCGATGCGATACACCGCAATCAGCGCGAGCAGCAGCGCGGCCTGCCAGCGATAGCGCAGCACGAAGTCCGCCAGCGGACCGACCACCGCGGTTTTCAGCCACGCCGCAATGTGCGCCAGTGGCGGCGCCATGCCGCCGGCGATGTACCGCGCCGCCAGCGCATGCTCCTCGGCAATCGCCGCCTTGCCGTGCGTGGCCTGTGGCTCGGGCGAGAGCAGGACGGTCACCATGCCCACCAGCATCGAGGCGGCCATCGCAAAGTACGCGGCGGTCCAGCCGCTGAAGTTGTAGCCCGTAGTGCCGTCACTGGCGCGCGCGGCAATCCACAGCGCGCCGGCACCGGCCCAGATCATCGCTATGCGATAGCCGGTCTGGTACATCGCAGCCAACGCTGCCTGCTTATCGACCGCGGCGGACTCGATGCGATAGGCATCGAGAGCAATGTCTTGGGTCGCCGAGGCAAAGGCCACCAGCAGCGCGCAAAGCACCAGGGTTTGAAGGTTCTGCTGCGGATCAGTGAGGGCCATGCCCAGCAGCGCGGCGGTCACGAGCGCCTGCGACAGCAGCAGCCAGCTGCGGCGCCGCCCCAGCCGCGCCGTGAGCAGCGGCAGCGGCAGGCGATCGACCAGCGGCGCCCACACCCACTTGAAGCCGTAGGCCAGGCCGATCCACGACAGGTAGCCAATCGTGGCGCGGCTGATGCCCGCCTCGCGCAGCCAGAATGACAGGGTGCCCAGCACCAGCAGGAGCGGCAGGCCCGCCGAAAAACCGAGCAGCAGCATGCGCAGCGCGGCCGGCTCCGCGTAGACGCGCAACAGTTCGCGCCAGTTGCGCCGCAGGGGCGAACCATCAGCCGGCGCCGAACTTGCCGGCGCTGGCGCGGTCTGCTGTGCGCTCGCTTGTGCGACCGGCTGTGCGACGGGTGTTGCGATCTCTTGCGTGGCGGGCGGGACGGCCATATCTAAAGAAGCTTAACGGCCGCGCGCACTGGACGGCCGAGGTCTGCCACCGCTGCTGCCCCGTCTGAGCCACTTGAGCCACTTGAGCCTTTTGAGTTTCTTGAGCCTTTTGAGACTTCTTAAGCCGTTTGCGCTGACGTGCAGGCGGCCGCCAGCGGTTGAAGCTGGTCCTGACGCTGTTCCCGACGCCGTTGTCATTTCGCTGCTGCTGAATGTGAAGCCGATGCAATCCTCAAGACGCCACTGCTCCAACTTTCTCGGCACGCTGCTGGCAGCGCTGGCGCTGCTCGCAACAGGACTGCCGGCAGTGGCGCAGCCAGCGGCCGATCCAGGTGTGGAGGTCCGCAAGCCGCGTTTGCTGCTGGTCCCCGAGTCGACGGTCAACCAGGCGGCCGCCCAGCAGTACGCGCAACTGAAGCAGCAGGCGCAGGCCAAAGGGGTGCTCAATGTGGATGCGCCCCAGCTGGAGCGCGTGCGGCGCATCAGTGCGCGCCTGATTCCGCATGGCAGCCGCGTCAATGCGTCGGCGCGCAACTGGGCCTGGGAAGTCAACGTGATTGACACGCCCAGCATCAATGCGTTCTGCATGCCGGGCGGCAAGATCGTGGTGTTTGACGGGCTCATCGATCGCTTGAAACTGACCGATGACGAGCTGGCCGCAGTGATCGGTCACGAGATCGCGCACGCGCTGCTCGAGCACGGTCGCGCCCGCATGAGCCAGGAGGTCGTCAAATCGGTGGGGCTGAACTTCGCCGCCGCCTACTTTGGCCTGAGCAACGTCAGCACGGCAGCACTGGCACAGGCCGCGCAGCTTGCCATCACGCTGCCCTATGGTCGCGGCCAGGAGACCGACGCCGATCTGGTGGGGCTGGAGTTGGCAGCGCGCGCCGGCTACGACCCGCGCGCCGCCCTCACCCTGTGGCGCAAGATGGCCGCCGCCAGCCAGGGCCAGCCGCCGCAGTTTCTTTCAACCCACCCGGGCCACGCCGACCGGATTCGCAAGATCGAGGAAGCGTTCCCCCGCGTTCTGCCGCTGTACGAGGCGACGCGGAAGTAGTTGAGAGTTGTGCGTCGGGAGTCAAAGTCGGGAGGCGGCGTCGAAGTCGGGGGCGGAGTCGGGAGTCGGGTTCCGCCCCTCAATCCTCAATCCTGAATCCTCAATCCTCCCCTCACAGTCGCCCCGCGTACTCGATCACCAGCGGCGCGTGATCCGAGAACCGCTTGCGCTTGTAGATTTCCACCGCACTCGCCGCGGCGGCGATGCCCGGCGTGGCGAGTTGATAGTCAATCCGCCAGCCGACGTTCCTGGCCCAGCAGTCGCCGCGGCTGCTCCACCACGTGTACTGCTCGGGCCGCGGGTCCAGGCGCCGATGCACGTCGACAAAGCCGAGTTCGTCGACCACGCGCGTGAGCCAGGCGCGCTCCTCGGGCAGGAAGCCCGAGTTCTTCTGGTTGGAGCGCCAGTTCTTCAGATCGATCTCCTTGTGCGCGATGTTCACGTCGCCGCACAGGATCACCTCGCGACCGCTGGCGCGCAACTGCTCCAGATGCGGCAAGAATGCCTGCATGAAGCGGACCTTCGAGGCCTGCCGATGCGGGCCGGCCGAGCCGGACGGCGCGTACAGCGAGATCACCGTGAGGTTGGCAAAATCCGCTTCGAGGTAGCGGCCCTCTTCATCGAACTCGCTCACGCCAAAACCGCAGCGTGTGTTCTTGGGCTTTCTCTTGGCATATAGCGCCGTGCCGCTGTAGCCCTTCTTCTGTGCGCAGTGAAAGTAGGCGTGTCGGCCGGCCGGCTCGCGCAGCACCGCGGGAATGTCGTCCTCATGCGCCTTGACCTCCTGCAGGCACAGCACGTCCGGATCGGTGCGCTCGACCCAGCGCCACAGCCCCTTGCTGGCGGCCGAGCGGATGCCGTTGACGTTCAGGGTGGCGATGCGGATCACGAGGGTTCCTCTCGGGCTGCAAAAAGCCCGCATTGGCTTGGAAGGGTTGCGATTATTCATCGATAGTGCACGCCCGCTCGCGCCGGCCGCCAATGCATAATCGCCTGCCACGCGCGGGACGTCTTCCCAGCCACACTTCGGCTCGCTGCGCGCAACCCCTCTGTTCTCACGCGCCTTTGTCCGATGAACCCACTGCGCCAGCAATTCATCGAGTTCGCCCTGCAAGCCGGGGTGCTGCGCTTTGGCGAGTTCACCACCAAGGCCGGGCGCAAGTCACCGTACTTCTTCAATACCGGACTGTTTGATACAGGCGCCAAACTCGGCAAGTTGGGCGGCTTTTATGCGCGCACGCTGCTGGCCGCCCGTGACGACGGACGCGTGCAGTTCGACATGCTTTTCGGCCCGGCTTACAAAGGGATCACGCTTGCCTCTGCGACCGCAGTGGCCCTCGCTGAGCTGGGCCAGGATCTTCCCTTTTCCTTCAACCGCAAGGAAGCCAAGGACCATGGTGAAGG
>JBIIZX010000372.1:0-4051 GCA_044346055.1 Burkholderiaceae bacterium
TCTTGCGTACACTTTGGCATCGGCGATCCTCGGTTGTCTGCAGGCCTCGTTCTCCTCTGACAACGCGCGTAAGCACGTGGCCGCTGACCTCATACTGGTGAAATATCCGGGCTAGCAGGTGGCGCAGCGACTCGATGGCCAGAGCCGCTTGTTTGTGACCAAGGGCCAGCTGGATCCGCGCCCACTCCAGCAGTGGCACGACAAGGGAGGCGGTCGTGGCTCGCCGGGCCAGGCCACCATCAACCGTCACTTGTGCCTCTCACAGCACGGCCGGTACGACCGCCCTGTCTACACTCAGGGGCAAAAATGAGATCCATGTGGCGACCGACACGTGGCCACCGATCAACATGCGGCTACGCCCAACATGCCGCTAGCAGTCAGCACGCCGCAACCCCTGAACATGCAGCTTCCCATCAACTTCGACGACATCCTCGCTGCCAGCGCGCGCCTGCGCGGCGTGGCGCATCGCACGCCGGTGCTGACCTCGCGCACGGCAGACAAACGCACCGGCGCGCAGCTCTTCTTCAAGTGCGAGAACCTGCAGCGCATGGGCGCGTTCAAATTCCGCGGCGCCTACAACGCGCTGGCGAAGTTCACGCCGGAGCAGCGCAAGGCGGGCGTGATCGCGTTTTCCAGCGGCAATCATGCGCAGGCCACGGCGCTATCCGCGCGCCTGCTCGGCATGCCGGCGGTGATCGTCATGCCGCAGGACGCGCCGCCGGCGAAGATCGCCGCCACCCGTGAGTACGGGGCCGAAGTCGTGCTGTACGACCGCTACACCGAGGACCGCGAGTCGATCAGCCAGCGGCTGGCGGCCGAGCGCGGCAGCACGCTTATTCCCCCGTTCAACCACGCGGATGTGATGAGCGGGCAAGGCACGGCGGCGCTGGAGCTGATCGAGCAGGTGCGTGAGATCGACGGTGGCGCGCTTGATCTCTTGCTGGTCTGCGTGGGCGGCGGCGGGCTCATCTCCGGCTGCGCCACCGCCGCCAGGACGCTGCTGCCCAAGTGCCGCGTGGTTGGCGTGGAGCCCGAGGCCGGCAACGACGTGCAACAGAGTCTGGCCAAGGGCGAGATCGTGAACATCGACGTGCCCAAGACCATTGCCGACGGCGCGCAGACGCAGCACCCCGGGCCGCTCACGTTTGCCGTGATACGTGCACTGGTCGATCAGGTGGTCACCGTCAGCGACACCCAGCTCGTCAGCGCGATGCGCATTTTTGCCGAGCGTATGAAGCTGGTGGTCGAGCCCACCGGTGCGCTGGGTGCTGCCGCCGCCTTCGAAGGCAAGGTGAACGTGCGGGGCCAGCGCGTGGGCGTGATCGTGAGCGGCGGCAACGTGGCGCTGGAGCGGTACGCGCAGTTGCTGGCGGGCTAGGCGCGCATCGCCTGCAGGATCTCCTGCGAGCCCGCGGCCAACAGCCGCGCGTCCGAGCCAACGGTCACGAAGCGAAAGCCCTTGGCGATGCGTGCACGCGCTGCCGGCGGCGAACCGTTGTGCATGCCGGCCACCACGCCGTGATGTTTGGCGCGCGCGAGGATGTGCTCCACCGCCTGCGCGGCCTTGGGCTCCAGCTCGTCAAACGACGGCTTGCAGCCCAGCGAGATCGACAGATCCGAGGGGCCGATGTAGATGGCATCGAGCCCATCCACAGACAGGATGGCGTCGAGGTTGTCGAGCGCCTGCGCTGTTTCGATCATGGCAAAACGCACGATGGTCGCGTTGGCGTGCTCGAAGTAATCAGCGCCGCCATAGAGCGTGGCGCGCACCGGGCCGTAGCTGCGCGTGCCCTGCGGTGCATAGTTGGTCCAGGCCACCAGCTTCTGCACGTCCTCGCGCGTGTTCACCATGGGGCAGATGATCGCGTAGGCGCCGGCGTCGAGCGTCTTCATCACGATGCCGGGCTCGAGCCAGGGCACGCGCACCACGGGCACGGTGCTGGTGGTGCTGATGGCCTGCAGCATCGGCACCAGCGCGGTGTAGTCGATGACGCCATGCTGCAGGTCGATGGTGAGCGAGTCCCAGCCCTGCTGGGCCATGGTCTCGGCGGCAAAGCTGTCGCCGATGGTGAGCCAGCCATTCACGGCCGCCTTGTCCTGGCTCCAGAGCGTTCGCAACGGGTTGATGCGCATGCTGTTCTCCTTGCTGCAGCCGTGATCTTCCCACTACGCTGCGCCGCCGCTCTTTGCATCCGGCGCGCCCTTGGCCTCGGCCGACGGGTTTGCGCCACAAGTTTGCGCGACAGGTTGCGAAATCAGCTACCGACAAACACCTCATAGGCCGCCACCCCGACCTCATACGGCTCGGGCAGCAGGAACAAACCTTCGAAGTAGTGGTGCGCCTGGTGCGCGAGGTCGCGCTGGGCGGCGTGGTGCAGCTCGAACAGGATCTCCACATAGGTGAGCGGCCGGTCCTCGGCGCTCACACGCACCACTTGGTGCTTGCGGTTGACCTGGCCGTCGGGCAAGGGGACGGCGACTTCGTAGCGCAGGTCAACGCGCGTGTCCGGAAACACCTTGAGCAGCTCGCGCGGCGCAAACGGGGCGTTGATGCGCTCGGCGTAGGTTTTCAGGGCCTCCAGCAGCTCGAAGGCCGAGCGGGGCAGCGGCTCCGCCAACGACCAAGGCAGCTCTGCAAGCATGCTTTGCGGGTAGCTTGGGTTCATGGATGTTGCAGCAAGCGCCGGGCGGACGTGGCGTTCATCGACGTCCTGTTGACGGCGCGCTCTCGACGCCGTCAGGCCTTGGGGTCCTTGTGAATCGGATCGACCCAGGCCACGTCTTCGGGCCGCTCCACCGGCTCGATGTCGAGGTTGACCACCACGGCCTCGTTGTCCGAGCGCACCAGCACGCACTCCAGCGGCTCGGAGGTGCTGGCGTTGATCTCCTGGTGCGGTACATACGGCGGCACGTAGATGAAGTCGCCGGCGTTGGCCTCGGCCGTGAACTCGAGCTGCTCGCCCCAGCGCATGCGCGCCTTGCCCCGCACCACGTAGATCACGCTTTCGAGCGCGCCATGGTGATGGGCGCCGGTCTTGGCATTGGCGTGGATCGTCACGGTGCCGGCCCAGATCTTCTGTGCGCCCACCCGCGCGGCGTTGATGGCCGCGGCTCGGTTCATGCCCGGCGTCTGCGCGGTGTTGGGATCGAGCTGGTCGCCACGGATGACGCGCACGCCATCGTGCTTCCAGTCGGTGAGTTGGTGCGGTTGGGCAGGGTCGTGCATGAAGGCTCCGAATGCTTCTTGCGTCAAGTGACTATTGTGCCCACCCGTGCCCACCCTTGCTCACCCCCGCTCAAGCTCGCTCTGTGCAGTACTCTTGCAGCCATGTCCACGCCGTCCCGCCACGACTCCGAGCAAGCGCCCGACTACGACAAGCGCAGCAAGATTGCGCTCGGCGTGGCGGTGATCTGCGGCTTGTTCGTGCTGGAGACAGTGCAGGCGCATCGGGTGGCGCCGCAGGCCGCATCGCCGTTCGTGTGGACGCTGCTCGGCAGCGTGTCCGTGGGTGCGCTGCTGTACGCGCTGTGGTGCAAGGCGAAGGTGCGCAAGCGGTGCTGATCGAGCGCGCGGCGGCGCTGCCCACAGTGCTGCCACCATCGCACTACGCGGAGCGACCCACAATCTGCGCGGTGGCGATCAACTCTTCGAGCAAGGCCAGCGAGGCGCAGCCCGGCACGCTGAACGGATCAAGCTCCGGCTTCTCAAGGTACTTGAGCAGCAGCGACGGGTTCATGCGCGACAAATTGACCTGGCCCATGGTCCAGCCGCCAAAGCGCCGCTCGGAAATCTCTTCGTAATGCAGCAGCACCACCTCGCGATGGCGTTCATCGCGCGTGATGCGGTTGTACAGCGCGTTGACCGGGGCGCGGCCGCCTTCGAGCACCTGCATGAACACGTCGCCGGCGTAGCAAAGCACGCCCGTGATGCCATGCGACGGGTTCTTGGTGCGCGACTGGCCGAGGATGGACTCGACCACCTCGGGGCCGGCGCCTTCGGCGAGCCGGCTGGCGTAGAGCAGACGGACCAGCATTCAAACCACCTCAGGCG
>JBIIZX010000373.1:0-4042 GCA_044346055.1 Burkholderiaceae bacterium
CCATTTTCGGGTTCCAAAAGCGGGTCTGGTGACCAAAATGGACACCAGCTTCCAGCATTTGACGCATGCTTACAGACATTGAAACACTCCAAGCCAAGGTTGGGTCTGACGCATCCGCCGAGGCCGATCCGGTTGCTTGACCGAGACCGGCACCTTGGGGGCGGTGCGCGCGGATTTGCCCTGCGTTGAATGAGCGAAACTGCTGGTCGATCCGGAACCCCTTGCACTCGGAAGAGATAAGGGGCAGATCGGGCGCTCTGACTCAGGGCAGCCCGCTATTATACGGCTCTTTCGCGTCGCGCTCGGGCGGCCCTTGGCGGCACGTTTTGAGCGGCGTGGGCGCCGGACGGTGCCGAGGCTTGGACGCTGACTGGTCGTCCAGAACCTCGCCGGAAATTCGCAGGACCAACAAGGTTGGACATAGGCACACCATGGGCATCGTCATCAAGACCGCCGAGGACATCGAAGGCATGCGGCTGGCCGGCCGCCTGGCCTCGGAGGTGCTCGATTTCATCGCGCCGCACGTCAAGCCGGGGGTCACGACCGACCATCTGGACCGCCTGTGCCATGACTACATGACCAATGTGCAGGCAAGCATTCCTGCGCCGCTGAACTATGCGCCGCCGGGCTACCGGCCGTTTCCCAAGTCGATTTGCACGTCGGTCAACTATCAGGTCTGCCACGGCATTCCGGGCGAGCGCGTGCTCAAGAACGGCGACGTGGTCAATATCGACATCACCGTGATCAAGAACGGCTACCACGGCGACACCAGCCGCATGTTCTATGTCGGCGAGCCGTCGATCGCGGCGCGCCGCCTGTGCGAGGTCACCTTCGAGTGCATGTGGCTGGGCATTGACCAGATTCGGCCCGGCGCTGCACTCGGCGATATCGGACACGCCATCCAGATTCATGCTGAGAAGCACGGCTACAGCGTGGTGCGCGAATTTTGTGGCCACGGCATTGGCCGCAAGTTCCATGAAGAGCCGCAGGTGCTGCACTACGGCCGCCCGGGCACCCTGGAGCGCCTGGTCGAGGGCATGATCTTCACCGTCGAACCGATGATCAATGCTGGCCGCCGCGAGATCAAGGAACTGGCCGACGGCTGGACCATCGTCACCAAGGACCACAGCCTGTCGGCGCAGTGGGAGCACACGGTGCTGGTGACGGCCGATGGCCACGAAATCCTGACGCAGTCGGCCGGCACGCCGGCCGTGCCCGCGGTCGTACGGCGCGGCGCTGAAGCGCCCGCACTCGCCCCGGTCTGACCTTAGCCCTGCCCCCTGACCGCAGTTGCCGGGCCACCCACCCGGCGCAACAAGGCGCGCGTTGATGAACGACGTCGGCTTCTCACTGCGTAACGAGCTGCGCGCCCAGCGCGAAACGATCTTTGCTGAGTTTCGTCGCACCGGCGCGGTCGTGCCGCTGCTCACCGCGCTGGCGCGCGGCGTCGACCAGTTGCTGCGGCGGATCGTGCGGGACAGCGGTCTCATCAACAAGATCGCACTGGTGGCAGTGGGCGGCTATGGCCGCGGCGAGCTGTTTCCGCACTCCGACATCGACGTCCTCATCATTCCCTGCCGCGCCCTGACCAAGGCTGAGGAGCAGGCGGTCGAGGCCTTTGTCGGCCTGCTGTGGGACCTGGGTCTGCATCTGGGTCATTCGGTGCGCACGCTGGATGAGTGCGAGGCCAAGGCAGCACGCGATGTGACCGTGCTCACTTCGCTGCTCGAAGCGCGGCTGGTCAGTGGCCCCCGCCAGCTTTATCGCGACTATCTGTCGCGCGTGCATCGCTGCTTTGATGCGCAGGCATTCTTCCGCGCCAAGCTGCTGGAGCAGCACCAGCGCCACTTTAAGTACCAGGAGTCGCCCTATAGCCTGGAGCCCAATTGCAAGGAAAGCCCTGGCGGGCTGCGCGACCTGCAAGTGCTGCTGTGGGTGGCGCGTGCGGCCGGCCTGGGCGCATCCTGGAGCGAGCTGGCACGCGGCGGCATCATCACCGCCGAGGAGCGGCGCATGCTCGCGCGCAACGAACTCGTGCTCAAGGAGATCCGCGCGCGACTGCACCTGGTGGCCGGGCGCCGTGAGGACCGCCTCGTGTTCGACGTGCAGCACCAGGTGGCGCTCACCTGCGGCATCGAGGCCACTTCGACGCGACGCGCCAGCGAGATGCTGATGCAGCGCTACTACCTGGCGGCCAAGGCGATCACGCAGCTCAATACCATCGTGCTGCAGAACCTTGAGCTCGCCATCTTTCCGCGCGACGACAGCGCGGCCGAGCCGATTGACGAGACCTTCGTCGCGCGCAATGAGATGCTCGATCTCGCCTCGGACGACGGCCTGCGGCGCGATCCGAACGGGCTGCTACGCGCCTTCCTGCTGCTGGCGCAGTACCGCGAGCTCAAGGGCATGTCGGCGCGGCTGTTGCGCGCGCTCTGGCATGGGCGCGGCATGATCGACGCGCAGTTTCGGCGCGACTTGCGCAATCGGGCCACGTTCATGGCCATCCTGCAGCAGCCGGCGGGGGTGACGCACAACCTGCGGCGCATGAACCAGTGGTCGATCCTCGGCCGCTACCTGCCGGTGTTCCGCAAGATCGTGGGCCAGATGCAGCACGATCTGTTTCATGTCTACACCGTCGACCAGCACATTCTCACCGTGGTGCGCAACCTGCGCCGCTTCATGCTGGCCAAGTTCGCACACGAGTACCCGATGTGCAGCCAGTTGATGGCGGACTTCGACAAGCCGTGGTTGCTGGTGATTGCCGCGCTGTTCCACGACATTGCCAAGGGCCGGGGCGGCGACCACAGCGAGCTCGGCTCCAAGGATGCACGCGCGTTCTGCCGCACCCACGACGTGGGCAAGGAAGACACCGAGCTCGTGTGCTTTCTGGTCGAGCATCACCTGACCATGTCGCAAATCGCGCAGAAGCAGGACATCGCGGATCTGGCCGTCGTGAGCCGCTTTGCCAAGCTCGTGACCAGCGAACGCCGCCTGGTGGCGCTGTACCTGCTCACGGTGGCAGATATTCGCGGCACCAGTCCCAAGGTGTGGAACGCCTGGAAGGCGCGGCTGCTGGAGGATCTGTTTCGCCAGACGCGCCGGCTGCTGGGCGGCGAGGCCGTGCCTGCCACCGCGGAGCTGGAAGGCCGCAAGCGCGAGGCCCTGCGGGTGCTGTCGCTGTATGGCGTGTCGGAGAAGGCGCACGAGCCGCTTTGGAACCAGCTCGATGTCGTCTACTTCCTGCGCCATAGCGCCAAGGACATTGCCTGGCATGCACGCACGCTGCTGGCTCACGTGGCTGCGCCGCAGCCCATCGTGCGCAGCCGCCTGTCAGCGGCCGGCGAAGGCGTCGAGGTCCTGATTTACTGCCACGACCAGAAAGACCTCTTTGCCCGCGTGTGCGGCTACTTCGACAGCCGCGGCTTGTCGATCATGGACGCCAAGATCCACACCACGCGGCACGGCTATGCCCTCGACACCTTCCTGGTCAGCGACCAGGGCCGCTCGACCAACTTCCGCGACCTGCTGGCAAGCATCGAGAAGGAGCTGACACAGTGGATCGCATCGACGTCCGAGCTGCCTGACCCGGTCAAGGGGCGGCTGTCGCGCCAGTCGCGCCATTTTCCGGTCTTGCCGATGGTCCTGCTGCAGCCGGACGAGCGCGGCAAGACCCATGTGCTGTCGCTCACCGCGACCGACCGCATCGGCCTTTTGTACGGCATCACTCGCGTGCTGGCACGGCA
Source organism: Burkholderiaceae bacterium (assembly GCA_044346055.1). Classification (GTDB taxonomy): domain Bacteria; phylum Pseudomonadota; class Gammaproteobacteria; order Burkholderiales; family Burkholderiaceae_F; genus JALHMQ01. The sequence continues at coordinate 3,744 of JBIIZX010000373.1, forward strand.
CGGCGTCAACATCCACACGGCCAAGATCAACACGCTCGGCGAGCGCGTGGAAGACGTGTTCCTGATCGACGGGCCTGTGCTGGAAACTCCGCGCGGCCAGTTGCAGCTTGAGCAAGACCTGCTTGAAGCGGTGAGCTGAGCTCCGGCCGGTGGCAACCTTTTGTTGTGGTGACGCCGCTACTTCTTCGCCGTCAGTGTGAACAGAAACGGCAAGCGCTCCGGCCGGTCCGGCAGCACAAACTTGCCTGGCTCGACTTCGACCATCGATGGAAACGCCTTCCAGTCGGCGAAGAAATGTT
>JBIIZX010000374.1:0-4032 GCA_044346055.1 Burkholderiaceae bacterium
CCCGAACCAGCGTCTGATCGTCACGACCCAAGGCAAGAGCCGTGTGCGGTAGCTCCGCATGCACGGATCTGTGAAGGGGGTGATGGGTGACTGTCATTCCTACTTCGACTTGCGGTTGATCTGGCGCGGCAGCCCGATGGGGCGTGCGCTCGAGCAAGGCCAATGTAAGAGGCCCGCCGACGACCAGGTGCAAGGAAGTGCTACGCGAATGCGAACGCTGTTGCCAGATGTATCGGCAGCGGCATTGACCCCGTGATCGGCCGCTTCAACGACCGCTTCATCGGCCGCGCCAGCAGTCGGGCAAGAGAAATGCAGCCGCCACTGGACGGCAGCAGCGCGATCAGTGCCGATCAAGCGTCTCGAGCAGCCGGATGATCTCCATCGGATCGACCGGCTTCATCAGGCGCACGTCAATGCCGGCTTCCTTGGTCTTGCGCCGGACCGCCTCCTGGCCATAGCCGGTCATCGCCACCAGCAGCGCGCGCTGGCCCAAGGGCTGCTTGCGCGTCGCGCAGGCGGCGTCGAGCCCTTCGAGCACCGGCATGTCCAGGTCGAGACAGATGAGCGCGGGCTCGAAGGCTGCGCCCACCGTGACCGCATCCATGCCATGGGTGACAGTGCGCACCTCACGGCCAAGCATGCGCAGCATCATGGCCAGCGTCTCGCCGACGTCATTGTTGTCATCGGCAATCAGCACGCGCTTGGCAGCCGGCGCATCGTCAAGGCCGAGGCCGCGGCCAGCGGTGCCACTGTCGCTGCCCGCGCGCTGCTCGGCCAGCGGCAAGGCGATGCGGAACTCGCTGCCCTGGCCTGCGCCAGCGCTGGCAGCGGTCACGCGACCACCGTGCAATTCCACCAGCCGCTTGACCAGCCTGAGGCCGATGCCCAGGCAGTGCCGGGCCGCAACACTCGGCCCCGGCGACGGATGCAGGAACAGCTCTAACGGGCCCTAGTCGTGCCCGCCAGCGCCGGCCTGCGGCGCGGTGGCCGAGAAGACCGACAGGATCGTGCGCAGCACGGCGTGGTTGAACTGCACCGGCGTGATGCCCAGCCGCTGGAGGCGGCGCTCGACGCGCTTGGGATCGTTCTGCTCGGCGACCACCGCCAGCTCAAGGTACGGAACCATCGGGCCGTGGGTTTGCGTGAGCGCTTCGGCGGTCGGCGCACTGAGAACGCCGGTCTCGATCAGCTCGGCTAAAGACTTGCCGGTCAGCCGGTCGAGCATTGAAAACGCACCAGTGAGAAAAAGATCGCCACGCAGTTCGCTTGGCACCATGTGCTGCAGGTGATCGAGCAGGAAGCCGCGCGTGATCGAGTACATCGCCAGCGGCGCGAGTTCCGGCTCGCGCGTGCCGTTGATCAACAGCAAGCCGAGCCAGCGCTGCAGCTTGGCATAGCCGAGCAGAAGCAGCGCCTGCTGGAACGAGTTGATCTGGCGGCTCACGCCAAAGGCGGTCGAGTTCACCAGCTTGAGCAGTGCAAAGGCCAGCGCCGGGTCTTTCTTAAGGCAGCTCTCGATGTCATTGGCCGAGGCCTCGCGCCGCACCAGCTGGATGATCTGCACGATGACCGACTGCTCGGCCGTCAACCCCTTGGAGCGCAGCTGCGTGGTGTCGCGCGCCGGCCAGCCGATCACTGCGCGGGCGCCGCGGGCAAGGGCTGAGCTTGCATCGGCCACCGTTTCGACGCCCGTGGTGTTGAAGGGAATGCGGCGCCGGATCTTGTCGTCCGTGGGCATGCCATAGCGCCGATCCTCCATGTGCGAGATCACCGAGCAATCGAAGAAGTCGAGACAGTCCTGCGGCAGCGGCTCGGGCGGCGCGCCTGCCAGCGCAAGCCGAAGCCCGCGCGCGCGCATCACGCGCAGCAGCGGCCAGGTGTCGGGGCGCGCAACGTGGGCCACCGGGATCTCCAGCCGCAGCGCCGGCGGCACGTCCGTCTCGCCGAGCTCGCCATCGAGCGTCGCGCCGGGTGCCGAAAGCAGCATCGGCATCGGCGCCAGTTGCGCCAGCACGGGGCCGAGCGAGACCACCACTTCGCTGAAAGCAAAGGGCGCGTCATCGAGCGGCCGGCAGGTCAGGCGCACACCCACCGGATAGCGGGTGGGGCTGACGATCGGCATTGTCTGCAGGACCAGGCGATCAAACAGGCAAGACAGGATCGGAATGACTTCGGGCGCGCTCATCGGTGACCTGGAGAAGGGCTGCAAGGGTCGCAACGACCATTCGCTGGACGACAGCCATTTTCCAAGCGCCGCAAACCGGCAAGGGGTTCGAGCAGGGCCGCTCCAGGGGTTCAATTCACCTTTATGCGGGGATGTACGCGGGACGGGCGGGCATTTCCAGATTGTGGACGGCTTGGCACAACGCCGGTGCGTCCGCAGCAGCGCAGCCCAGGAAGTGCTGGCGCGTGCTCACGCCGCGCATACTTCACGTTGGCAAACACAACCCGCTCGCCCCGCCGCTCCGGGTCGATGACCAGCACCTCGTGCGCCGGCCAGGATGACGCCCAGCAACGCCGTCATCCAGTTGTCGAGATCGGCATGCCGGACAAGACAAGGCCGCAGGCGAATGCCCACATCGGCGGGAACTAGGTGATCGGCTTCAGCAGTTCTAGTACGGCCCGTGGCGCCCGGTAGGACTGCGTTCTGGCCGGTGGTGTTGCAGTGGTCATCGGGCCCGCCCCGCCATGGACGACGCTCTGGGGGCAACAGCGACCGGCGCCAGGCGGGGCGGACATCAATCGGGCTGCTCTGTCAGGTTAGGGCAGTCGGGAGGATGAGTCCTCCAAGCGCAGCTCCCGCAATCGAAGAGTGGCGCGTCCTGGGCGGGTGGCTGCGGTTGTTGCACCGCATGCCGCCGCCACGCGCGGTTGCGCATCGGCCTGCGTTAGTCAATCCATCGCCGAACCGATGGCGGCAGCGCCGTCGATCAGCGCAAACCAAAGCATTCTTCACAAGCCTCAACAGGATGGCGTTTCATGAGCTCGAAGCTCGGTTCTTGCGACCGGCGACCCATCAGAACACCGCGTGGTCTCCGCGCTCCACCACGGCCTCGCCGCGCACCAGGCGACCGTAGTAGTCGAACAGCGTCTCGCGGCCGATCGAGGGCGTGGCAGCGGCGTCGTAGCGGCCGGCGGCTGCGTCCCACACCAGCATCGATTCGGTGGCGTAGTAGCGGCCGATGCGCGCCAGTTCGGCCTTGTCGGCCAGCGGCGGCAGCACCCGGCCGAGCAGTCCGAGCACGGCGATGATGATGTCCAGAAGTGCCACCGGCACCTGCCTGAAGCGCGCTGGCCGCCCCAGCATCGCAAAGAGTCGCTCGCCTTGCTCGCGCGGCGTGATCGCCTCGCCTGGCCCGCCGATCGGCAACACTCGGGCGCGGCGTTCCGGGTCGTCCACGCAACCCGCCAGGTAGTCGCCCAGATCGTCGTCGCCGATCGGCTTGCAGGCCGTGAGCGTGCCGTCGCCGAAGACCAGGAAAGACTTGCCGGCCCTGACGCGTTCGACCTGGCCCGACAGGGACTTGAAAAAGGCCGTAGCGCGCACGATCGAATAGCTGATTCCCGATTCGACCAGCGTCTTCTCGAAGGCCAGCTTGGCATGCTGGAAGGCCAGCAGGGGCTTTTGCACACAGATGGCCGACAGCAGCACGACGTGTGTCACGCCGGCCGCCTTTGCTGCCTCCAACGCCAGCACATGCGCCCGGTGGTCGATGGCCCAGGCGTCCTTGGGCGCGCCGGTGCGCGAGGCCAGGCAAGACAAGAGCACGTCGAAGCGCTCGCCGCGGAAACCGTCCCTCGCCAGCGAAGCCGCGTCGCACACGTCGCCCACGCGCACGGTGGCGCCGCGCAAGAGCTTCGCGCTGTCCTCGGACGACAGACGGCCGCCGACGCCAGCGCGCGGCCGCACAAAGCACACCACCTCGTGACCACGGCGCAACAACGCGCGCACGGTGGCCTGGCCGATGGTGCCGGTGGCCCCGATGACGAAGATGCGGCGCCGCATCAGGCTTGCCAGTCGATCATCATCTT
>JBIIZX010000376.1:0-4030 GCA_044346055.1 Burkholderiaceae bacterium
AAGTCTGCAAACAGTGTGTTGCGTTTTTCCTCCTCTGATTCGCCGTCGATTCCACGCAGGTTCAGCCGCCGGTATTGCAGGCCGAGTCGCGCTTGGCCTGCGTCGCCCAGCTGGCGTCCGAAGCCGGCGGTCAGAAAGCTGCTTTTCACGTCGATGCTCGTCAACCGGTCAAACGTGCTTTGCGAGTAGAGCCTGAAGTCGTAAGCGCGATATGCCGCGCCCAGGACTGTGAACCAGGCCGAGCCGACGGCCCAGGGCTCGTAGTACTCCGTCTGCAGGTCGGTGCTGCTGCCTATGCGGACAACCGTGCGCCACTCGGACCCACGCGGCCCAATGCCGCCCAGCCGATACAGCCCTGCCAGAGTGAAGTCGTTGTTGCGATAGGAGTTTGCTTGCAACTCCACGCCCAAGCGCAAACGTGACAAGCCGAAGGGCGATTCAACGGGCAAGAGCACGACATCGCGTGTTGCGCCGGCGCCGGTGACGATCGCATCAACGCGTTCGGCCTCCAATTGGCGCTGCACTTGCCGGGCTGCCTCATCCAATGCCGCCGCTGTGAGCGGATCGCCCGGCCGCAGCGAAATGCGCCCGAGCGGCAGCGCTGTGCTCGCACCCGCCTCGTCGCGGCGCTCCACCCGCACCGAGGCCACGCGCGGCGTTGCTGCGCTTGCCACTTCGGATGGTTGCAGGCGCTCCCGGAACTGCGCGTAGGCGGTCGCGTCCACGGCCAAGGCCTGCAAGCGGTCGGCCCGTGCGCGCGTCGCCGCGACGCCTGCCGCGATGCCGCGCGCCAGGCTGCTGAAATCGAGCATCTGTTGCCCGCCCAGATCGGGCACGATGAGAATGTCCTGCGGCTGCAGCGCGCGCAACGACTCCTGGACGTTTTGCTCGGTGAGGATGCTGATCATCTGCTGCGCGATGCCCAGCGCACTGCCCAGGGACTCGGCACCGCCCAGCGGAGTGCCAATGTTGACGGCGATGATGATGTCGGCGCCCAAGTCGCGCGCCAACTGCACAGGCAGATTGCTCACGAGCCCGCCATCGCCAAGAATGCGCCCATCGACACTGATAGGAGGAAACACGCCTGGTACCGACATCGAGGCGCGCATTGCCGTAAACAGCGGCACCGCGGTGGGGACCGCCTTGGCTCCAGTGAGCATGTCCGTGGCCACCGCGCGGTAGATCAGCGGCAGGGCGTCGACCGGCACCAAGCCCGTGTTCGGCACCAGCTTGCGCAACAGCCGCTCAACCTCCGCGCTGCTAAATGCACTCCGCGGCAGGGTGACGCCGTCGCGGGTGACGCCGAGTTCAAGACGAGAGGACAGGAGACTGTCGTCTTCACGCCGCCGAAAACTCAGCTCGTTGCGCGGCAACCGATCCTGCAGCACCGCGCTCCAGTCAGTTGCCAAGACGAGCCGCTCGAGTTCCGCGACGTCCTGGCCGCCCGCGAATGCGCCTCCGATGATGGCGCCGAAGCTCGCGCCAACCACGATATCCACCGGAACGCGCAGCTCTTCTAGCACTCGCAGCACGCCAATGTGTGCGATTCCACGTGCGCCGCCCCCTGACAGCACCAGAGCAATTTTTGGACGGGCAAGTGCCGGCGGCGACTGTTGCGTTGCAGGCTGGGCCGAGGCACGCTGGCTGCAAAGCATGGCCGCGACCGTCAAGACGCTAGCGGCAAGACGCGCGACCTTTCTGAGTTGATAATCCGAGCGAAGCTGGTTGCCGTTCATCAGGTTGCGTGCTATGAGGTTGTGCTTCACGAGGTTGTGCGCCATCGGGCTGCGGACATGGGTGCATGCTAACGGCGCGAGGCGAGATTGTTGATGGACAGAGTCTGGCGTTGCATTGACGCAGCGGCGGTCGATTTGAAGACGGAGACCGTGTGATCAAGCACGTGGTGATGTGGAAGATGAAGGCGCAAGCGGAGGGCGCGGACGCGGCGACCAATGCCGCCAAGGTCAAGGCGCTGCTGGACACCTGCAAGGGCCTGGTGCCCGGCATGCTGGCCTGGGAAGTAGCCCTCGCGCAGCCGGGCCTGGAGGCGACCTACGACGTCGTCCTGTATTCGGCCTTTGCCGATGCCGCGGCGCTGGAGGTCTACCAGAATCATCCGCAGCACGTCGCCATGAAAGGCTTCATTGGCGCGGTGCGGGCCGAGCGCCAGTGCTTCGACTGGTTCAGCAAGGACGCAGCCTGATGGAACATTTCTGATGCGCTCCGAACTCGATCATGTGCCGTTCATGCGCGAACTCGGTGCGCGCCTTGTGAGCGCCGGCGACGGCGAGGCGGTGGTTGCGCTCGACCTGGGTGAGCGTCACAACAACAGCTGGGGCGTGGCGCATGGTGGCGTGGTGATGAGCCTGCTCGATGTCGCCATGGCGCGCGCCGGCAAGTCGCTGGTGGAGCGTGAAGGCCGCGATGTCGCGGGCAGCGTCACGGTCGAGATGAAGACGAGCTTCTTCCGTCCCGGCCGCGGCACCGTCACGGCCAAGGGCCGCGTGCTGCATCGCTCGACCACGCTTGCTTATTGCGAGGCAGAGCTGGTGGATGCGAGCGGCGCACTCATTGCCAAGGCGCTCGGCACGATCAAGTTCCTCACCCGCCTCGAGGCCGCGGACAAGCTCTGACCGGCAAGATCAGATCAACGCATAACGAAACCACGCGTAGCAAAACGACAGGGAGACCAAGATGCCGACGAACCAGCGGATCGTGCTGGCCAGCCGCCCCACGGGGTGGGTGGGCGAAGAGAACTTCCGGCTTGAAAGCGTGGAGACGCCGCCGCTTGCCGATGGACAGGTGCTGGTGCGCAATCACTGGCTGTCGCTCGACCCCTACATGCGCGGCCGCATGAACGAAGGCAAGTCCTACGCGCAGGCGCAGGCGCTGGATGACACGATGGTTGGCGGGACCGCCGGCGAGGTGGTCGAGTCCCGCAATCCCAAGTTCAAGCCGGGCGACATCGTGGTCGGCTACCTTGGCTGGCAGACCTATGGCGTGACCGACGGTGTCGGGATGTACAAAGTCGATACGACCCATGTGCCGTTGTCGGCTTACCTCGGCGCGGTGGGCATGCCCGGCGTGACGGCCTGGTACGGCCTGAACAAGATCATCGCCCCCAGGGCTGGCGAGACGGTGCTGGTGTCGGCCGCCAGTGGCGCGGTTGGCAGCGTGGTGGGGCAGCTCGCCCAGATTGCCGGCTGCCGCGCAGTGGGCATCGCGGGCGGCAAGGACAAGTGCGACTACGTCGTCAACGAGCTGAAGTTCGATGCCTGCATCGACTACAAGAGCGAGGACGTCGGCAAGGCGCTGAAGGCGGCCGCACCACAGGGTGTGGATGGCTACTTTGAGAACGTGGGCGGCGAGATCATGGAGGCCGTGCTTCCGCGCATGAATGCGTTTGGCCGCATTGCGCTGTGCGGCCTGATTGCCGGCTACAACGCCGAGCCGATCCCGATCAAGAACCCGACCTGGTTTCTCATCAGCCGCCTGAAGCTGGAAGGCTTCATCGTCAGCGAGCACATGGACCTATGGCCCGGCGCGCTGAAGGAACTCGGCACGCATGTGGCCGTGGGCAAGATCAAGTACCGCGAGTCGATTGCGCAGGGCATCGAGAACGCGCCGGCGGCGTTCATCGGCTTGCTCAAGGGGCGGAACTTCGGCAAGCAACTCGTCAAATTGGTTTGAGCCGCGCGTGAAACGGGAATAGCCTCTCACACGAAGAGCACGAAGAGCACGAAGCACGAAGTAGTGCCCGAGAAGAACACGGTGAGATGGCCGGCGTCTCTGCCGCAGCAATTGCCGCTGTGGAGTGCTGGTGCGGAACTCATGATCTTTGCCTTCGTGCTCTTCGTGCTCTTCGTGTGTTCAACCTTTGCTGGAATACGGATGCAGGACTTCGAAGGACGGGTCGCCGTCATCACCGGCGCAGGCAGCGGTTTCGGGCGGGAGTTCGCGCGGCTGGGGGCGGCGCGGGGCATGAAGCTTGTGTTGGCGGACGTGCAGGCCGATGCGCTGGCCGCTACTG
>JBIIZX010000375.1:0-4030 GCA_044346055.1 Burkholderiaceae bacterium
GCACGGGGCGGCGGATGCACAGTTCGAACAGGCTCATGGGGGAGTTGGCAATCGGGGTCGGGAGTCGGGAGTTACAACGAGTTGGAAGTCGTGGAGTTGCTCAACCTTTCGTGGCAGGCGCCGCGGCTGGGGCGGGCGCACCAGCCGGAGCTGGCGAGGTGCCGGGCTTTGCCTCTCCCGGCTCCCGACTGCCGCCGCCCGACTCATTGAGGACGCGCACCAGCTGACCATCACGCTGCACGCGGGTGCCAGCGGTGATGATGCGGTCGCCGGCTTTCACGTTATCCAGCAGCTCGACCTGGCCGTCCTGCCGCACGCCCAGGCGCACGGGCACGCGTTGCGCCTTGCCGTCGACCGCACGGAAGACGAAGAAGCTCTCGCCCTGCGGCACGATCGCCTCCTCGGGCACCATGAAGGCCTTGGGGCGGTCGCCGATAACAACGCGCACGCGCGCGAACATGCCGGGCCGCAGGCGGCCGTCGCTGTTGGAGAGCGCCGCCCGCACTTCCAGCGAGCGTCCATTGGCATCCAGCTTCGGATTGATGGCCTCGACCTTGCCCTGGTAGCGCGCACCGGGCAGCGCGTCGGTGCTGACTTCCATCAACTGGCCGACCTTCAGCTGCGTGAAGTAACGCTCGGGCACGCGAAAGTCCACCTTGAGGGTGGCAATGTCCTCGACGTTGACGATGTCGGTGCCGTCCTTGACCACGTCGCCGATGTTCACCGTGCGGATACCCACCACGCCGTCAAACGGCGCCGTGACGCGCATCTTGGACAGGCGCGCCTCGGCCAGTTGCAGCTTGGCTTGCAGCACCGCCACGTTCGACTCGGCCTGCTCCTGCGCGCTGCCGCTGACAAAATTCTTGCTCGCCAGATCCGCGGTGCGCTTCAGGTTGCTCTGCGCCAGCGCCAGTTCAGCGCGCGCCTGCGCAACCTCGGCCTCGTTGAGCGAAGCATCGAGACCGATCAGGACCTGGCCGCGCTTGACCGGCTGGCCATCGCGAAACCCGAGCGAGGCCACGCGGCCGGTGACCTCGGTGCGCAACAGCACGCTCTGGTTCGAGCGCAGCGAGCCCACGGCAGTGATCTCTTCCAGCACACGGGTTGGCTTGAGCACCACCACTTCGACCGGCACCGGACCGCCGGGGCCGCCCTTGGCCGGTCCCTTGCCGTCGCCCTTGCCATCACCCTTGGCGCTGGACTTGGCATCCCCCGGCTTTCCGGCCGCGTCGAGCACGGCCTTGGGGGCGCCACCGGTGTTGTTGATTAAGTAGGCCGCGGCGAGGGCCAGTAAAAGGCCCGCGATCGCCACGAGCGTGACGTTGCGCTTTTGCATTGGAGTATTCGAAGGCAGCGCGTGGAGCAGCGTGAGGCGCGGCGTTCAATCGACGTTGCATGCAACGCGGACGCTGCGCAATCAAACCGTGAGCGCTGCTCGCACAAAGGGTGCGGGACTGTAGCACTGGGCCGGTGTCAGTCCTGCGCCGGATTGCCTTGCTGGCGGACCAGTTCGATACCTCGGTTGGCCAGTTCGTCGGCGCGCTCATTCCCTTCAATGCCGGCGTGCCCCTTGACCCAGCGCCACTCGATCTCGTGTTCACCGCGCAACTGCGCCAGTTGCTGCCAAAGGTCGACGTTCTTCACCGGCTTGTTATCCGCAGTGCACCAGTTGCGCCGCATCCAGTTGGGCAGCCACTCGGTGATGCCGACTTGTACGTATTTCGAATCGGTGTGCAGCACGACCTTGCAGCGGCGCTTCAGTGCCTGCAGCGCCTCGATCACCGCGGTCAGCTCCATGCGGTTATTGGTAGTCGCGGGCGCGCCGCCGAAGAGCTCCTTCTCAGTGCTGCCGTAGCGCAGCCAGGCACCCCAGCCGCCGGGGCCTGGATTGCCCTTGCACGCACCATCGGTCCAGATCTCAACTTCAATCAAGGCGTTGCTTTCATCAGAAGGCCGGCGGCGCGAGCCGCCCTGCGCCACGGTGGACGCCTGGCTTGGGGAGTCGATGAGCTTGAGGCTGCGGGCGTGGCGCATGGCACCGATGGGTCAGGATCAGATCACAGGACCAGATCAGGATCACATCGGGTCCACATCACGACCCGCTGGCCTTGCGCTGCGCCTCGTCATTGGCGCTCGATGCGTGGCGCGCCACGCGCGCACTGACCGCCTCGCCATCGGGCACATAGCCCGGCGGCACGAACTGCGGCGTGGGCGAGAACGACGGCGAGGCCGCCGGCACCAGCACCCGCCTTTCCTCGCGCCGCTTCTTCACGTGGCCGACGATACGCATGCCACGCACGCGCTTGACGGCAGTCACCATGTAGATCGAGCCGAGCACCGGCCACCAGCGGTCGCCGGCACGCTCGCAGAAGTTCCAGCGCGCGATCCACTTGTCGCTGCGCGCCCAAGGCACGTAGCAGCCAAAGCGGCCACGGTTGACCTCGAACGACAGCAGCTTGAGCCAGTCCTTGATGCGATGCAGGCTGATGAACTGGCCCTCGCGCGGCAGGTAGGGCGCGGCACCGACGCGCGTCAGGAACTGCCGCAGGCCCCACAGGCTGGCCGGATTGAAGCCGGTGATGATCAACTGCCCTTCGGGCACCAGCACGCGGTCGACCTCACGCAGCACCTGATGCGGCTCCTCGGCAAACTCCAGCACGTGGGGCATCACCACCAGGTCGATCGATTGCGTGGCAAATGGCAGTTCTTCGTAGCGGTTGATCACCGCCACCTCGCAGTGATCGCCGCCCCCGCCCGCATCGTGATGTTCAAGCTCGAGCAGGCGGTCGGAGGCGCACACCCGCAGCAACATCCGGTTCTCGCGCAGCGCATCCAGTTCCGGCAGCCCGAGTTGGAGCGCGTGATAGCCAAAGGCGTCGGCCACTGCGGCGTCCAGATGCTGCCGCTCCCACTGCAGCGCATAGCGCCCGGGCGGCGAACTCAGGAACTCGGACAAGCGCACGATCGGATCCACCGCATCATGCGGCGGCAGACCGTGGCCTGGGAACATTGGATCGGTGTCCATATGGATCGGATGCGGGATTCTGGATTCGGGATTCAGGTTCAGGACTGAGGATTGCGGATTGCGGATTGAGCGAGACTCCCGACTATCGACTCCCGACTCCTCGCTCCCGACTCATCGCCGCATGCTCGAAATCATTTCGATCCCTGCCTTCAACGACAACTACCTGTGGTTGCTGCAATCTGGCACACGCGCGGCAGTTGTCGATCCGGGCGACCCTGCTCCCGTGCAGGCCGTGCTGCAACAGCGCGGCCTGACGCTCGAGGCGATTCTAGTCACGCATCACCACGGCGACCATGTTGGCGGCGTTGCAGCATTGGCACAGGGCGGGCGCGTCACGGTCTACGGCCCGCGTCACGAGGACATCCCCTGTCGGGCGGTGGCCCTCGGGCAAGGCGATGAAATCGAGGTCCTTGATACGACGTTCAAAGTGCTCGACGTGCCTGGCCACACCCGCGGCCACATCGCCTACCACGCACCGGCCCTCGGCGCTGTGTTTTGCGGCGACACACTATTTGGCGCCGGCTGCGGCCGCCTGTTTGAAGGCACGCCGGCGCAGATGCTCGACTCGCTCGGCAAGCTGGCGGCGCTGTCGCCGTCAACGCGCGCTTTTTGCGCGCACGAGTACACGCTCTCCAACCTGCGGTTCGCCCGTACGTGCGAACCCGAGAATGCGGCGCTGATCGAGCGCACGGCACGCTGCCAGGCGCAGCGCGCGCGGGGCGAGCCCACAGTGCCATTCACCATTGCCGAAGAGCTCGCGACCAATCCTTTCCTGCGCTGCGACCGGCCTGCCCTGCGTGCGGCCGCAAATGCGCAGGACCCGGCCGCCGGACAGACGACCCTCGATACCTTCGCCGCGCTTCGCGCCTGGAAGAACCGCTTCTAGCGCCAATGCTGTTCAGCTAGCCCGGATATTTCACCACAAGTAGGTCGGCAGCCTCGTGCCGAGGCGCGTTGTCATAGGTATTCGACCCCCTATGCCAAGCGAGGACTGCCGATGCCAAA
>JBIIZX010000377.1:0-4019 GCA_044346055.1 Burkholderiaceae bacterium
CGCCGCCTTTTTCGGATCCGTGGCACCCATCAGGTCGCGGTTCTTGGCAATGGCGTTCTCACCCTCGAGCGCCTGCACCATGATCGGACCGGAGATCATGAAATCCACCAGGTCTTTGAAGAAGGGGCGATCCTTGTGCACGCCATAAAACGCCTCCGCCTCGGCGCGCGACAAGTGCATCATGCGCGCGGCGACGATCTTCAGACCGGCCTTTTCAAAGCGGGACAGGATCGCGCCGACGGCGTTCTTGGCGACGGCGTCCGGTTTGATGATCGACAGGGTGCGTTCGGTGGCCATGGTCTATTGCCCTTGATGTGTTGATGTTGGACGACGTCGCCAGCTGCGGAGTTCGAAAAGCATCGACTTGCTCTAGCCGGTCCGCAAGCATGGACCGCAGAGCTGGTGAAGGCGTTTCTCAAAAAGGCCAGCAAAAAGAAAGACTTGCGCTGCACGACAGACGCAAGATGTTAACACGCGGCGCACCCTCTGGCCGTCCGTGAAAGCGCCCGCTTTGAACTTCTGCTCAGCGTGCCGGCGGCTCGATGACCGCGATCGACTCGACGTGCGTCGTGTGCGGAAACATATTGACCACACCGGCCGCTTTCAGTTGCCAACCGCCTTCGTTCACAAGGATCGCGCAATCGCGCGCCAGCGTGCCCGGGTTGCACGAGACGTAGACCACGCGACGCGGCTGCTGCGTGGCCGCGGCGAGCGCTTGAACCAGGGCGTGCGCCCCCTCGCGCGGCGGGTCGATCAGCACGGCGTCAATGTGCCGGCCGCCGTTCAGTGCGTCCCAATCAGCGGCGCTCCAGTTGAACAGGTTGCGGGCGATAAAGCTGGTCTTTTCCTGCAGCCCGTTGGCGGCGGCTGCCACCCGAGCGCGCGCGACCAGCGCCTCGCTGCCTTCAATGCCCGTGACGTGGGCGGCACGCGTGGCCAGGGGCAAGGTGAAGTTGCCTAGCCCGCAAAAGAAGTCGGCCACCAGTTCATGCGGCTGCACATCCAGCAAGCGCAAGGCGCGCCGCACCAGCACTTCGTTGATCTGGTGGTTCACTTGGGTGAAGTCGGTCGGGCCGAAGGGCAGCACCACGCCGAACTCCGGCAATGACAGATGCAGCTCCCCTTCACTCTCATCCATCGGCGCCGCGGTTTGCGGGCCGCCCGGCTGCAACCAGAACTCCAAGCTGTGGCGGGCCGCGAACTGGCGCAGGCAGGCCTTGTCGTCGCCGGCCAGCGGCTCCAGATTGCGCATGACGAAGACGATGCGCCGCCGCCCTGGCTCATCGGCCACTGCCAGCTCCAGCTGGGGCACGCGGTTGCGGATCGACAGCTGCGCTATCAGCTCGCGCAGCGGCACCAGCAGCGCCGCCACATCGGGCGGCAAGACATGGCACTCGCGCATGTCCGCCACGTAGCTGCTGGCGCGCTCATGAAAGCCCACCAGCACGCCGCCCTTTTTCGTCACATCGCGCACCGACACGCGCGCGCGATAGCGGTAATGCCAAGCCGGCCCGTGCACCGGTCGCAGCATGAGCTCGGGCCGCACACGGCCAACATGCCAAAGGGTGTCTTCCAGGGCGCGCTGCTTGATCGCCACCTGCGCCGCGGGATCGAGGTGCTGCATCGCGCAGCCGCCACAACTGCCGGCCGCAATGCCAAAGTGGGCGCAGCGCGGCGTGGCGCGCAGGCTGGAGGCGCGCAGCACTTCGACCACGTCCGCTGTCTCGTAGCTGGGCTTCACGCGCCGCGCCACCGCGCGCACGCGCTCGCCCGGCAAGGCGCCGCTGACAAACACCACTTTGCCATCGCGACGGGCGACACCGTGGCCTTCGAGATCGAGCGACTCGATCTCGAGCGTGAAGTCCGGGGCTGTCATCAGCCGAGCCAGGCCGCGAGGTAGTCGCGCCAGTGAGGCGCGTCCAGCGCGCGCAGCGATTCGCGCACCAGTTCCACCTCCTGTGCGTACTGCGACTCCGACCAGTGCCCGCGCATCTTCTCGAAGCGGCAGTAAATGAGGTGCGTGTTCACGACGTCGGTCTCGCAATAGCTGCGGATTGCGTGCAGCTGGCCCGCTTGATAGGCCGTCCACACCTGGCTGCCATCCATGCCCAGCTTGCCGGCAAAGCCGCACAGCTTGGCAAGATCATCGAGCGGAGCGCTGGCGCGCGGTTGGTACAGCGCCAGCAGATCCATCAAGTCCGTATGGCGCGTGTGATAGCGGCTGATGTAGTTGTTCCACTTGAAGTCACGATCGTCCTCGCCCATGTCCCAGTAGCGCGGCGCGCTCACGCCATGAACGAGCCCCCGGTAGTGCAATACCGGCAGGTCGAAGCCGCCGCCGTTCCAGCTCACCAACTGTGGCGTGTACTTCTCGATCGTCTTGAAAAAATCCTGGATCAGCTTGCCCTCGCCGTCGTCGGCACTGCCAAGGCAGCGCACGCGAAAGCCGCTGTCGTCGCGAAACGCGCAGCCAATGGCCACCACCCGATGCAAATGGTGCTGCAGGAAGTCCGATCCGGTGCGTTCCCGGCGGGCAGCGAACGCAACTTCGGCCACCGCCGCATCGTCGAACGCAGCCCATTCGGGACGCAGTTTGCGCAGGCCAGCCACGTCGGGCACGGTCTCGATGTCGAAGCTCAGGATCGGTGTCATTGGCGATGACTACCGCTTGGGCAGCACAGTGAGCGGATCGATCGGCTTGCCCTGGCGCCGGATCTCGAAGTGCAGCTTGGGCACGTCGGCGTCGCTCTTGCCGAGCTCGGCGATCTTCTGGCCCCGCTTCACGCTCTGGCCCTGCTTGACTAGGATCTGTCGGTTATGCGCGTATGCCGAGATGTACTCATCGTCGTGCTTGACGATCACCAGGTTGCCGTAGCCACGCAGGCCGCTACCGCTATAGACGACCTGACCATCGGCGGCTGCCAGCACCGGGTCGCCCTCCTTGCCGACGATGTCCACACCCTTGTTGCGCGTTTCGTTGAACGTCTCGATCACCTTGCCGTCAACCGGCCACGACCAGTTGCCAACCGCGGCGGCTTCGTTCGGTCGCGTGGCGGCCGACGGCGCGACACCACTTGGCGCAGCGGGCAAGATTGCGGAAGGCGTCGCCGATGCGCCCGTTGATGGTGCAGCTGAGGGTGCGGCTGAGGGTGCGGTCGACGGTATGGTTGATGGTGCAGCGGCCGGCGCAGCAGCGTTGGGTGCGGCCGTCGTCGCCGACGGCACGGGCAGCGCGGGCGGCGCGACAGGCGGCGGGCCCGGTGATCCGGCTGCCGGCAGCGGCGGGGTCAGCGGCTGCGTCTGTGCTGCCGTGACCGGTGCGACCGGCACCGCCGAGACTGCCGCGTCACTCGGTGGCGCGACGCGGAGGCTCTGTCCAATGGCCAGGCGCGACGGATCCTCGATGTCATTCCACTTGGCGATCTCGCGTGGATCCTGATTGAAGGCCAGCGCGATGCCATAGAGCGTGTCGCCACGCTGCACGGTGTACAGGCCGTCCTTGGCTTCGCGTGCCGCGGGCGGCTGCGGTACAGCGGGCGCCGTGGCGGCCGCTGGTGGTGCGGCCCGAATGGAGCGCTCGACGATCGGCGCTTCGTTCAACGACGTGCTGGCACAACCAGCCAAGATGATGGCCGACGCAACCACCGCGGCAGCGGCAACGATACGAAATACAGAACTACGAGTCATGAGCATCCTGGCAAAGCGATGGGGTCACGCGAAGGCAGCTATGACGCCGGTGATCCTGGTCGGGGCGCGCAGGGCCGCATGGCAGAAAATCAAGCGGTGCCGCCACGCAGCGGGACGAAGCGTACCGGCTCGGTCGTGCGCCGCTGCACCCGTCCCTCGCCGTCCTTGCTGACGATAGTCATGCGCTGATCGTCGGCGCCGACCGGCGCCACGATGCGCCCGCCCGGCTTCAGCTGTTCGATCCAGGCCGCAGGCACGTCTTCGCCTGCGGCAGCAGCTGCAATGGCATCGAAGGGTGCTTCGTCCGCAACGCCCAGCGCGCCGTCGCCAAA
>JBIIZX010000378.1:0-4015 GCA_044346055.1 Burkholderiaceae bacterium
TCTCCCCTCCTCTCCCCGCCGGGCGGGGAGAGGGGATAGCTTCTCCATCGCGTCGTCCTTTCGGGTCCGCCACGCGTTCTGGGCTTTTCGCTCGAACGAATCGTCGTGCGGCGACCTAGAATCGCGACCTTATGGTCCATTTCCGGCCTTCGCGCGCGCTTGCCCTCACCGGGAGGGCGGCGCATGTTTGAGCGCGCGCGGCGGCGACGCGGGCGGGGGCGGCTGAACAACCTGTCGCTGCTGGGGCCGCGCACCAAGGCCATGCGCAATACCGAGCGCGAGCTGCATCAGTTTCGCGCGCGCGTTCTGGTGGCGGGGCTTGTGGTGCTCGGCTGCTTTGGCCTTCTGCTGGCGCGCTTTGTCTGGCTGCAGTTGGTCAAGCACGATGACTTCTTTGCGCGCGCTGAGCAGAACCGCATCGCGGTGGTGCCGGTCACTGCCAATCGTGGCCTGATCAAGGACCGCAATGGCGTGGTGATCGCGCGCAACTACGCCGGCTACACGCTGGAAATCAATCCGCGCGAGGTGAAGAACGTCAATGCGCTGGTCGATGAGCTGGCCAAGGTGATCGAGGTGCAGCCGCGCGACCGGCGCCGCTTTGCCAAGCTGCGCGAGGAGCTGAAGGGTGCTGACTCGATTCCGATTCGCACCCGCCTGACCGATGAAGAGGTGGCGCGTTTTTCGGCCAACCGCTGGCGCTTTCCCGAGATTGAGTTGCGCGCGCGGCTGTTCCGCCACTATCCGATGGGCGAGGTGGCCTCGCACCTGGTCGGCTACATCGGCCGCATCAGCCAGGCCGATCGCGAGCGCCTTGGCAAGCAGCCCGATGCCAACGACTACGTCGGCACCGAATACATCGGCAAACTCGGCGTGGAAGGCAGCTACGAAGGCGAGCTGCACGGCACCACGGGCTTCGAGGAGGTGGAGATCACCGCCGGCGGCCGTGCCGTGCGCACGCTCAATCGCACCCCGCCGGTGCCCGGCAACAATCTCATTCTGTCGGTTGACATCAAGCTGCAGGAGATCGTGGAAAAGGCCTTTGGCGACCGGCGCGGTGCACTCATTGCCATCGAGCCCGCCAGCGGTGACATTCTGGCGTTTGTCTCCAAGCCGACCTTCGATCCCAATCTGTTCGTCGACGGCATCGATCCAAAGAACTGGGACGAGCTGAACACCGACCCGGACAAGCCGCTGCTCAATCGCGCGCTGCGCGGCACCTATCCGATCGGCTCGACCTACAAGCCCTTCCTCGCGCTGGCGGCGCTGGAAACCGGCAAACGCCGGCCCGAGACGGTCTACAACGACCCCGGCTTCTTCATGTACGGCAACCACCGCTTTCGCGACAGCAACAAGGTGCCGCTGGGTGCGGTGAACATGCACACCTCGATTGTCAAGTCGAGCGACATCTACTACTACAAGCTGGCCGACGACATGGGCGTGGATGCGATCCACGACTTCATGAAGCCGCTGGGTTTCGGCCAGCTCACCGGCATCGACCTCGATGGCGAGCAGAAGGGCATCCTGCCGTCCACCGAATGGAAGGAAAAGCGCTACAAGCAGAAGTGGTACGGCGGCGAGACCATTTCGGTGGGTATCGGCCAGGGCTACAACAGCTTCACGTTGCTGCAACTGGCGCACGCCACGGCCAGTGTGGCCAACGCCGGCGTGGTGATGAAGCCGCACGTGGTCAAGCAGATCGAGAACGTGCAGACCGGCGAGAAGCGACTGACGGTGCCCAAGGAGAGCTACCGCATTGAGTTCAAGCCCGAGCACCTGAAGGTCGTGATCGATGCGATGGTGGACGTGAACATCAGCGGCACCGGGCGCGTGGCGTTTCAGGGCGTGCCGTACAAGGTCGCGGGCAAGACCGGTACAGCGCAGGTGATCGCCATCAAGCAGAACGAGAAGTACGACGAGAAGCGGCTGGACGAGCGGCACCGCGATCACTCGCTGTTCATCGCCTTTGCACCGGCTGACAAGCCCACCATCGCCCTCGCGCTGATCGTGGAAAACGGTGGCTTTGGTTCGCGCGCGGCCGCACCGATCGCGCGCCAGGTGTTCGATTACTACCTGCTGGGCAAGGTGCCCTCGGCGCCGGCAGATCTGGACGACAAGGACGAGCCGGCCGCGGCGACGACGCCAACCATGCCCGCCAAACCCAACGGCAACGGCCGCAGCGTGGCGCCGGTGGCGCAGGCGCCGCGCTGGGCCGATGGCAAGCCGATGCAGCAGGTGGCGCAGTGAGCAGGAGCGGCGATCACCCATGAGCACGATCCTGAACACCCGCCACCAGGCGCCCACGCTGCAATCGCGCTTCGTGCTGTTCTTGCGCGCGCGGCTGGCGGTGCTCGATCCGCCGCTGTTGGTCATCGTGGCCCTGCTGGCGATGACGGGCTCGATGACGCTGTACTCGGCCGGCGCCGACTTTCCCTGGCGCTTCACCGACCAGATGCGCAACTTCGCGGTGGCCGCGCTCGTGCTGTTTGCCTTTGCCAGCATTCCGCCCAGCGTGCTGATGAAATTTGCGCTGCCCGTGTACATCGCGGGCATGGTGCTGCTGGTCGGTGTGGAGGTCGCCGGCACCACGGTCAAGGGCGCGACTCGCTGGCTCAACCTCGGGCTCATCACGATCCAGCCCTCGGAGATCATGCGGCTGGCGGTGCCGCTCATGCTGGCCTGGTACTTCCACAAGCGCGAAGGGCAGATCCGCACGCTCGACTTCATGGCCGCAGCGTCGCTGGTGGCGCTGCCCGTGGTGCTGATCATGCATCAGCCGGACCTGGGCACCGCGCTGCTGGTGCTCTCCGCCGGCTTCTTCATCATCTACTTCGCCGGCCTGCCGTGGAAATGGCTGATCACGATGGGTGTGGCCGGCATCGCCTTCCTGCCGGTGGCCTGGACCCTGATGCACGACTACCAGCGCCAGCGCATCCTCACGCTGATCGACCCGATGCAGGACCCGCTGGGCAAGGGCTTCCACACCCTGCAGGCAATGATCGCGATCGGCTCGGGCGGCGTGTTCGGCAAGGGGTGGATGCAGGGGACGCAAACGCACCTGGAGTTCATTCCTGAGCGCACCAGCGACTTCATCTTCGCGGTGTACTCGGAGGAGTTCGGTCTGGTCGGCAATGCCGTTTTGCTGGTGCTTTTCCTTGCACTGATCACCCGGGCACTCACGATCTCATTAGGTGCGGCTACCCTGTTCGGACGACTGCTGGCAGCCGCGATTGCGCTCATCATCTTCACGTACTGCTTCGTCAACATGGGTATGGTGAGTGGCATCCTGCCGGTGGTTGGCGTACCGCTGCCGTTCATGAGCTACGGCGGCACCGCGCTCGTCACGCTGGGCATGGCCTGTGGCATGTTGATGAGCATCCAGAGGCACCGCAAACTGGTGCAGACCTGAGGGGACTGGAGTGATGGTCAGATTCACGACGGCGCACGGCGCCGCCGCAGTTGCCGCGCTCGCGCGCGGTGTGCTCGTTTCCGGCGCCACGCTGGCCCTGGTCGGTTGCGCGGCCTCCAGCTGGGTAACCACGCGCTTTGCCGACGAAGCACCGGCCACGGCCAGCACGGCCGCAGCGCCTGCAGCGGACCCAGCGGCCACAGGCGCCGCGCCCGCGCAGCCGTCGCGCTTCATCGCGGGCACTGGCACTGGCACCGCAGCCGCCGCCCCTGCGGCACCGATGGCATCGGCGGCGGGTGGTGGCGCCGGCATGCTGGCCGCGCCATTGGCCCCGGCCGCGCTCGCTGCGCGCGGCAGCATGACGCCGACCGAGGCCGCCGCCATCCTGGCCGACATCGAACCCGCGGTGGAGCCGCTGTCGGCGCAAGGCAATCGTCCCTACTACGCCTTTGGCCGCCGCCATGTGCCGTTTGCCGATGAGCGCCCGTATACCGAGCGCGGCGCAATGGGCGTGATCGAGACGCGCCTGCAGGGCCGGCCAACCGCCAACGGCGAGACCCATGACATGGGCGCGATGACGGCCGCCCACCTCACGCTCCCGCTGCCCAG
>JBIIZX010000033.1:0-13437 GCA_044346055.1 Burkholderiaceae bacterium
CTGGCTCGGCACGTCCAGCGGCACTTCCTTGAGGCTGTGCTTGTAGGCCACGCGGTCGACGAACGGGATCACGATATTCAGGCCCGGCCCCAGCGTTCCGTGGTACTTGCCCAGGCGCTCGACCACCCAGGCATTTTGCTGCGGCACGATCCGCACCGCCTTGATGATGAAGGTGATGACCACTGCCAGGACAACCAGCGCAATGATCGTGAGGCCGTCGAAGGGCAAGCCATACATGCAAGTGCTCCTGAGGAAGTCGAAAGCAAAGGGCTGCGCGGCCCTAGCGGCGCGCAGCCACGATCAGCCGGTTGGCCTGGATGTCGCGGATCACATAGTCACCGGCGGCGGCGGCCTCGCCCGGGGCCAGCTGCACGTCCCATAAGGCGCCGCGATAACTGGCCCGCGCGGTGCCGTTGACCGCCCAGTGGTCAACCCGCACCACCTGGCCCACGTCCATGTTCTGCAGCGGATCAGCCGAGGCAGGCCGGTCGGCGCGCGACTTGCGCAGCCACAGTGAGCCGCCAAAACCGATGCTTGCCGCGACCAGCACCTGGGCCGCAAAGGGAACGCCGAGGAGCGCTGCAACACCTGCGGTGCCACAGGCGAGCGCGATCACCAGCAGGTAGAACGTGCCGCTCAAAAGCTCAGCCACCAGCAGGCTGAAGCCCAATACAAACCACCACACGTAGCCGGCCATGAGCGCTTGCCTTGAAAGGGTGTGAACGCTTGTCCCAGCGCGCCCTTCGCCCTGCGCTGAACGAGCCAAGGCTACCGCAAGCACGGCCCAACGCGGCACCCGGGCGATCAGCAGGTGCGCTGGCGCGACGAGCCGCAACGCGGCGGCACGAGTTGCAGGGCCGGCGGCGCTTGTCGCGCCGGAGCCTTGGCGAGAAAGACCGCGAGAAGGACGGCGCGAAGGAAGGCACCAGGGAAGGCGCGCCGACATGCGCCACGTCTACTGCGCGAGCCGCTTCCAAGTGTCAACCACCGTGTCCGGATTCAGCGAGATGGACTCGATCCCCTGCTCCATCAGCCACTGGGCAAAGTCGGCATGGTCCGACGGGCCCTGCCCGCAGATGCCGACGTACTTGCCTTCGTCGCGGCAGGCCTTGATGGCGGTGGCCAGCAGCACCTTGACGGCTGGATCGCGCTCGTCAAAGCCCTCGGCCACCAGGCCTGAGTCGCGGTCCAGGCCGAGAGTGAGCTGGGTCAGGTCGTTGGAGCCAATGGAAAAGCCGTCGAAGTACTTGAGGAACTCGTGCGCCAGCACGGCATTGCTCGGCACCTCGCACATCATGATCAGGCGCAGGCCTTGTTCGCCCCGCTTCAACCCGTTTTGAGACAAGAGCTCCGTGACCTTGTGCGCTTCGGTCAACGTGCGCACGAACGGCACCATGATCTCGACATTGCTCAGGCCCATGGTCTCGCGCACACGTTTCAGCGCAGTGCACTCCATGCTGAAGCACTCGGCAAAACTCGGCGAGATGTAGCGCGAGGCGCCGCGAAAGCCGAGCATCGGGTTCTCTTCGTCAGGCTCGTAGCGCGAGCCGCCGATCAGCTTCTTGTACTCGTTGCTCTTGAAGTCCGACAGCCGCACGATCACCGGCTTGGGCCAGAAGGCGGCGGCAATCGTGGCAATGCCCTCTGCCAGGCGCGCCTCGAAGAACTCGCGCGGGCTGGCGTAGCCGTAGGCAAGGGCCTCAACCGCACGCTTCAGGTCGGCGTCGATGTTCGGATAGTCGAGCACCGCCTTCGGATGCACGCCGATGATGTTGTTGATGATGAACTCCAGCCGCGCCAAGCCTACGCCGGCATTGGGCAGCGACTGGAAGTCGAACGCCAGGTGCGGGTTGCCGACGTTCATCATGATCTTCACGGGAATCTCGGGCAGCGTGCCCTGCTTGATGGTCTCCACTTCCATCGGCAGGCGCCCTTCGTAGATGTTGCCGGTGTCGCCTTCCGCGCAGGACACCGTCACCTCCCCCGCCGCAGCGAGCGCCTCGGTGGCATCGCCGCAGCCCACCACCGCCGGGATGCCGAGTTCGCGCGCGATGATTGCGGCGTGGCAGGTGCGGCCGCCGCGATTGGTGACGATCGCCGCGGCCCGCTTCATCACCGGCTCCCAGTTGGGATCGGTCATGTCGGTCACCAGCACGTCGCCGGCTTCGACTTCGTCCATCTGGTCGGCCGAGTGGATCACCCGCACGCGGCCGATGCCGATCTTTTGCCCAATAGCGCGCCCCGTCGCCAGCACGCGCGAGCTGCCCTTGAGCTTGAAGCGCTGCTGCGCTTGCGCGCCGGTCTGCGACTTCACGGTCTCGGGCCGTGCCTGCAGGATGTACAGCTTGCCGTCCACACCGTCTTTTCCCCACTCGATGTCCATCGGCCGGCCATAGTGCTTCTCGATGGTCACCGCGTAGCGGGCAAGCTCCAGGACGTCGGCGTCGGTCAGTGAAAAGCGGTGGCGCTCGGCCACGCTCACGTCCACCGTGCGGACGGTGCGGCCGCCGGAGCCCGCGGGCTCGAACTCCATCTTGATGAGCTTGGAGCCCAGGCTGCGGCGAATGATGGGGAACTTGTCCGCCGCCAGCATGGGCTTGTGGACGTAGAACTCGTCAGGATTCACCGCGCCCTGCACCACCGTCTCGCCCAGGCCGTAGCTGGAGGTGATGAACACCACCTGATCGAAGCCCGACTCGGTGTCCATGGTGAACATCACGCCGGCCGCACCCTGGTCGGAGCGCACCATGCGCTGCACGCCCGCCGACAATGCGACCTCGGCGTGGGCAAAGCCCTTGTGCACACGGTAGGCAATGGCCCGGTCGTTATAGAGCGAGGCAAACACGTGGCGGATGCGATCGAGCACAGCCTCCACACCCACCACGTTCAGGTAGGTTTCCTGCTGGCCGGCGAAGGACGCATCCGGCAGGTCTTCGGCGGTGGCACTCGAGCGCACGGCCACCGAGATATCGCCCGGCGCATCGGCCTTGAGCCAGGTGTAGAACGAACGGATCTCGTCTTCGAGCGCCGCAGGCAGCGGCGCGGCCGCGATCCAGCCGCGGATCTCGCTGCCGGCCGAGGTCAGTGCCTTGACGTCATCCACGTTCAGGGTGATGAACTTGGCGTTGATCCGCTCGACCAGCTGGTTCTCGCGCAGGAACACGCGGAATGCCTCGGCGGTGGTCGCAAAGCCATCCGGCACGCGGATCTGCTTGGCACTGAGCTGGCTCAACATTTCGCCCAGCGATGCGTTCTTGCCGCCGACCATCTCGACGTCGGTCATGCGCAATTGGCTGAACGGAATGACGTGGCGTCCGCGTTGCATTGCTTCTCCCTGGATGAATCCGTTGCGCTGTGCGTCAGAGGTTGACGGGGCCCGTGAAGTCCGTGGCAGACGCTATGCCAGAATCCCCGAGTTCCGCGTCGCCTCTGACCATATTCAACGTGGTTGCCCCGTCAGCGCATCGACTGGGCAGCATTTTACCGGTGCATTGCACCATGCCTTGCCCGAACCCTTGAGACCCGTCATGCCCGATCGTGATGCCACCTACGAGCGCACCGTGTTCTTCGTGTCCGACGGTACCGGCATCACGGCCGAAACCCTCGGCCACAGCGTGATGACGCAGTTCGAGAACCTGCGTTATCGCCAGCAGCGCCTGCCGTTCATCGACTCGGCAGAAAAGGCGCGTGAAGCGGTGCAGAAGATTGCCGAGGCCGGGCGGCGCGATGGCAAGCGGCCGATCGTGTTCTCCACGCTGGTCAACGCGCAGGTCAACGCGGAGATCAAGGCGGCTGACGCGCTGCTGCTCGATCTGTTCGAGTCGTTTGTCGCGCCGCTGGAAGTTGAGCTCGGCATGAAGTCGAGCCACTCGATCGGCCGCTCGCACAACATCTCGGACTCGGAGGAATACAAGGCGCGGATCGAGGCGATCAACTTTGCCCTGGCCCATGATGACGGCCAGAGCAGCAAGGGCCTGCAGCAAGCGGATGTGATCCTGGTGGGGGTGTCGCGCAGCGGCAAGACGCCCACTAGTCTGTACTTGGCGATGCAATATGGCCTGAAGGCCGCCAACTACCCGCTGATCCCCGAAGATTTTGAGCGCGACCACTTGCCCACCGCGCTGCCGCAGCACAAGGCCAAGCTGTTCGGCCTGTCGATCGCGCCCGAGCGCCTGTCCGAAGTGCGGCATGAGCGGCGCCCGAACAGCCGTTACGCAGCGCTGGAAAACTGCCGCTACGAAGTCACGGCAGCCGAGCGGCTGATGCGGCGCGAGGGCATCCGCTGGCTGTCATCGACCACCAAGTCGATCGAGGAGATCGCCGCCACGATCATGCAGGAGATCCGGCTGGAGCGCCGGGCCTACTGATCTGGCGCAAGCCGGTCGCACAGCGTCGGTTTTCCGTCAGCGCCCGCTGGCATTCTCCGCGGCGAGCCTGCTGCCAAGCGCAGGTCATATTTAGGGGGATCGATCTCATGACCGGATTGCACGGCAAGCTCATCGCGGGCCTAGGCATCGCGCTAGTCGCGCTGTGTTTGACCGCCTGTGATGGCGGGCGCGGCTACAGCCGCGGCATCTTTCACGGCCTGGTAATCGACAAGACCGAGGAAGAAGTCACCAACAAGTTCGGCAAGCCCGAGACCGTTGAAAAGCTGGGCGCCGATGGCGTGCGGTACGTGTATCGCCGCAAGACCTTCGATCCGGACAATCTCAACCAGATCGACGAGAGGACCATCATCGACTTTGAGATGCGGGCGGGCAAGATGATCGTCGTCGACGTCAGCTTCGGCTGAAGCGCGTCATTCGGTTTGGCGTGCGCAGCGGCGCGCGCGCCATCTGGCGCTGCCGGCCGTCACGTCAACCAAGCCGGCGGCGCCGCTCGAACAAGCACACCGCCGCCGCGCTGGCCACATTCAGCGACTCCACGCCCGCAGCGATCGGGATCTTCACCCGCAGGTCAGCTGCCTGAAGCAGCGGCTCGGCCAGCCCCTGCCCTTCGCTACCGAGCAGCCACGCCACTGGGGACGATGGCAGTTCCGCCTGCCACAGCGACACCGCATCGAGCATCGCCGTGGCGATCAATGCGCCTTTGAACTGCGATTGCAGTTGGTCGGGGCCGACGTTCTCGCGCAAGCGCAGCGCAAAGTGCGCGCCCTGCGCGGCGCGCAACACCTTCGGACTCCATAGCGCGGCAGTGCCGGGGCCGGCCCAGACATCGCCCACGCCGGCGGCTGCGGCCACCCGCAGCAGTGCACCGGCGTTGCCGGGCTCCTGCACGCTGTCCAGATACAGCAGGTCACCGCGCGCGGTTGTGCCTTGCTCCGCCGGCACCGTGATCACCAAGGCGAAGCCGATACCTCGCTCCACCAGGCCAAGCCGGTCGAACAAGGGGGCCGGCAACTCGACCGTGGCCGCATCAACCGGCACGCGCGCCAGCAGCGCCTCGTTGCCGCTGCCCGCGCGCACCAGTGCGGCCTGAACCGGCACGCCGGCGGCGAACACGGCCTCGGCCAGGTGCGCACCTTCGGCCAGCGTGGTGCCCAGCTCACGCACGGCGCGGGGCTGGGTGGCCAGACGGAGCCAGCGCCGGTAGGCGGGGTTGGTCTCAGACGTGATCCGCTTCATGTGGCTTTGATCGTGGTGCGGGTCGTGGTGCCGATCGTGCTGCAGAGCGCGACGGGAACGGCACCACCTTCGAGCAGCGCGCGAACCGGAGCAAACGAGCGGCGGTGCAGCACGCAGGGCCCGAGCCGGCGCAGGCTGGCCAGGTGCTCGGGCGTGCCGTAACCCACATGCTCGGCAAAGCCATAACCTGGGTGGGCGGCGTCATGCGCGCGCATCAGCGCATCGCGATGGGTCTTGGCCAGGATGGATGCGGCCGAGATGGCGGGCTCGCTCGCATCCCCGCCAACGACCGCGCGCGCCGGGATCACCAGGGCGGGCAGCTGATTGCCATCGATCAGCGCGTACTCGGCGCATGGCTGCAACGCGTCCAAGGCGCGCCGCATCGCCAGCAGCGTGGCCTGCAGGATGTTGATTCGATCGATTTCCTCGACACTGGCCTCGCCCACCGCCCAGCACAACGCGTGTTCGCGGATCACCTGCGCCACTTCTTCGCGCTGCTTGAGCGTCATCACCTTGGAGTCGCGCAGGCCGCGGATTCGGCGACGCGGGTCGAGAATCACTGCGGCAGCAACCACCGGCCCGGCGAGCGGACCGCGGCCGGCTTCATCGACGCCAGCCAGCCTGCCAGCCGCGCGGGCCGGCGCCTCGAACAGGTCGGCAAGGTTGCGGCGGCTCATGTGACGAGGCAGGCCAAGTGGGGCGGAAGCAGGTGGGGCGGGCGCGGGTTCATGCGGCCGGCAGCGTATCGACGATGGCCTGCGCCGTCAGCGCCGACGTGTCGCGCCGCAAGGCCTCATGCTGCTGCGCGAACTGTGCCAGCAGTCGCTCGCGGCCGGCAACGTCGTCCAGTTGCTGCGCCAGCGCACGCGCCAGGAGATCAGGCCGCACCGCCTCCTGCAGGAACTCGGGCACCGCGTAGCGGCCGAGCAGGACATTGGGCAGGCTGAAGTACGGGATCACCGCCTGGCGCAAGGTGATCCATTCCGTGAGGGCCGGCACCCGGTAGGCCGTGACCATGGGCCGCTTGAACAGCATTGCTTCCAGCGTGGCGGTACCGCCCGCCACCAGCACCACATCGGCGGCCTCCAGCGCGTCATGCGAACGCCCGTCGATGAGGTGCGTGCGCGCGCCATCGGCACCGCTGCCTTCGAGCAGCGCCTGCAACAGCGGACGCAGTTCCGGGGTCGCCACCGGCACTAAACAGCGCAAGCGTGAATCGCTGCGCTGCAGTTGCGCCACCGCGCCGAAGAACGGCGCACCGAGCGATGCAACCTCTGCATGGCGGCTGCCAGGCAGCATCGCCACCAGCGGCACGTCGTCGGGCAACTGCAGCCGCGCGCGAGCGGCTGCAGCGTCGGGGGTCAGGGTAATGCCGCGTGCCAGCGGATGGCCGACATAGGTCGCGCGAATGCCGGCGCGGTCGAACAGCGCCTGCTCAAACGGGAAAACGAGCAGCATGTGATCGATGGCGGCACGGATCTTCTCGATGCGCTGCGGCCGCCACGCCCAGATTGCGGGGCTGACAAACTGCACCGTGGGCACGCCCTGTTCACGCAGTCTGTGCGCCACGCCCAGATTGAAGTCCGGCGCATCGACGCCCACGTAGACCGACGCGGGCCAAGCGAGCAGCCGCGCGATCAGGCGGCGCCGCAACAGCAGCAGGCGCGGCAGATGGCGCAGCACTTCGGCATAGCCGCGCACCGACAGCTCGCGCACGTGATGCCAGGGTTCACAGCCCGCCGCGATCATGCCGTCGCCGGCGATGCCGGCGCACTCGGCCTGCGGTACGCGCCGGCGCAGCTCCGGCAGCACCAGTGACGCGAGCAGGTCACCCGAGGCTTCGCCGGCAACCAGCGCGATGCGCGGCGGCGTCATTGGCGGCTGATCAGAGCAAGGCCGCGGTTCAGCGGATGATGCCGCGCTGCGAATCGAGCACGAACTGGCGCAGCTGGGTCAGATGGAATGCATGGTCCGGCGCGTCTGCAGCCATCCGCGCAATCGCTTCGGCCGCCTCGGCAACCGTCTGGCCTTCGCGATAGATCGCCTTGTAGGCCTTGCGCAGGAGCGATACCGCCTCGGGGGCGAAGCCGCGGCGCTTCAGGCCTTCACTGTTCAGCCCGAAGGGTGCCGCCGGATTGCCCTGGCAGATGACATAGGGCGGCAAGTCCTGCAGCAGGATCGAGCCGCCGCCGCTCATGGCGTGGGCGCCAACGCGCACGAACTGGTGCACGCCTGTCATGCCGCCCAGGATCACCCAGTCGCCGAGCTTCACGTGGCCGGCGAGTGTGGCGTTGTTGGCCAGGATGCAGTTGTCGCCCACCTGCACGTCATGCGCGATATGGACGTAGGCCATGATCCAGTTATTGGATCCGACGCGGGTCGTGCCGCCGTCCTGCGCGGTGCCGGTGTTGAAAGTGCAGAACTCGCGAATGGTGTTGTGATCGCCGATCACAAGCTCGGTGTCTTCGCCCGCGTACTTCTTGTCCTGCGGCTCGCCACCAAGCGCCGCGTGCGAGTACACGCGGTTGTTGCGGCCGAGCGTGGTGCGGCCCGCGATCACCGCATGCGACGCAATCCGGCAGCCGGCGCCGATGCGCACCTTGGGCCCCACGATCGCGTAGGGACCGATTTCCACATCTTCGGCCAGCTCCGCACCCGGCTCGATGATGGCAGTGGGATGGATGCGCGCCATTACTGGTCCGCTGGGTCCTTGGCCGCAGGGATCTGCCGATAGGCGCACAAGAGCTCCGCCTCGGCCACCAGCAGCCCGTCGACCGTCGCCTTGCCCGAAAACTTGCCAATGCCGCTTTTCTCGCGCAGCAAGGTCGCCTCCAGGTGCAACTGGTCCCCAGGGCCGACCGGTCGCTTGAAGCGCGCGCCATCAATGCCGGCGAACAGATAAATGGCTTCCTTGCTCGCCGGCTTTTCAAGCGAGACAAAGGCGAGGATGGCGGCCGCCTGCGCCATCGCTTCGATGATCAGCACGCCCGGCATCACCGGGTAGTGTGGGAAATGCCCCATGAACACCGGCTCGTTGATGCTGACGTTCTTCAGCGCCAGGATCCGCTTGCCCTTTTCAACCTCCAGCACACGATCGACCAGGATGATCGGGTACCGATGCGGCAGGTGCCGCATGATCTCGTGGATGTCCATTTTCATTGGGGCTGTTTTCCTTGGCTGTCGCGCGCCGCTTTTTCCAGCTGGCGCAGCCGGTCGCGCAGTTCGTCGAGATGCCGCAGCAGCGCAGCATTGCGCTCCCACCGGCGGTTTGGCATGAACGGAAACACGCCGGAATAAAAGCCGGGCTCGCTGATCGAGCGCGAGATCAGCGTGCCGCCCGAGACGATCACGCCGTCGCAGATGCTGATGTGACCGTGGATCATCGCCGCGCCGCCGATCTGGCAGTTGCGGCCAATGCTTGCGCTGCCGGCAATCCCCACGCAGCCCGCGACCACCGTGTACGCTCCAATGTGCACGTTGTGCGCGACCTGCACCTGGTTATCGAGCTTCACGCCATCGTCAATCACTGTGTCGCCCATGGTGCCGCGATCCAACGTGGTGTTGGCGCCGATCTCGACATCGTCACCGATCACCACGCGGCCGGTGTGCGGAATCTTGACGTAGCGGCCGTCAAAGGGCGCGAACCCAAAGCCGTCGGAGCCGATCACCACGCCGCTGTGCACGATTGCACGGGCGCCAATGACACAGCGCTGCATGACCGAGACGCGCGGCGAAAGCAGGCTGCCGGCGCCAACCTCGGCCTCATGGCCCACATAGCTGCCGGCGCCGAGCTGCGCCTGCGCGCCAATCACCGCGTCAGCTTCGATGACTACGTGCGGGCCAATGGCGGCACCTGCACCCACGCGGGCTGTCGGATCGACCACGGCGGTCGGATGCACGCCAGCCGGCAAGCCGGGCAGCGCGGGCGCCAGTTGTTGCGAGGCCAGCGCAAACCACGCATACGGCACCTTGCAGGTGATGACGGCACCTGCTGGGCGTCCATTGGGAAACAGGGCCTGCGCGTTGGCCGGTGACAGCACCAACGCGCCTGCTGCACTGGCCAGCGCCTGGCTGCGATAGCGCGCGTTGGAAAGAAAGCTCAGGGCCTGCGGGCCGGCCGAGTCGAGTGGTGCGACCGCATCGACCTTGATGCTGCCGGGGCCGATGATTTCAGCGGGCAGGCGCCCGCCGGAGGACCCCAGGATTGCGGCCGCCAGCTGCTCGATCGTCAGCGCGACGGCGGTCATCGGTTTACTTGCCGTTATTGAGGGCTTTCAGCACCTTATCGGTGAGGTCCACCCGGGCGCTGAAGAACACCGCGTCCTGTACCACGAGGTCGAATTTTTCCTGCTCGGCGATCTGCCGCACGATGCGCTGGGCGCGCTCGAGCAGCCCCTGCAGTTCCTCGTTGCGGCGCTGGTTCAGGTCTTCGCGGAACTCGCGTTGGCGGCGCTGCAGGTCGCGATCCATCTCTGCCAGCTCACGCTGACGGCGATTGCGGTCGGCTTCGGCCAGCACCGGGGCGTCTTTTTCAAACCGCTCGGCCTGCTGCTTCAGGCGCACACCGATCTCCTGCAGATCGCGGTCGCGCTTGGCAAATTCCTGCTCGAGTTTCTGGGTAGCGGCGCGGGCAGGTGCCGAGTCGCGCAGGATGCGCTCGGAGTTGACATAGCCGATCTTGATCTCCTGCGCATGCGCGGCTCCAACCGCAAGCAGCGACAGCAGCGCTGCGACAAACACCGCCGGCAACCGCCTGGACCCGAACTGCATCGTGAACCCCACCCAAAAAAGGTCACGTATTTTGCCACGTGGCTCGCGAGAAGCCAGCCCGATCTAGCGCCTGTTCACACTTGGCTCGTGCATGCGATCCAAGTGTCAACAGGTCCGAGTCAGGCTCAGAAGCCCGTGCCGATCTGAAATTGGAAGCGCTGCAGCCGGTCGAACGGCTGGGTCCTGAGCGGGAAGGCGTAGGAAAGCTTGAGCGGGCCGATCGGCGAGATCCACGCGATGCCGAAACCCGCGCTGTAGCGCAGGTCGCCCAGTCGCACCTGCTGGTCGTCGCCCCAGACCCAGCCGCCGTCGACGAAGGCTGTGCCGCGCAAGGTGCGGTCGGCGCCCGGCAGCGGCACCAGAGCCTCAAGCGAGCCGTTGACCCGGCGCGTGCCGCCAAGTGGGTCGCCCAATGAACCATCGACAAACACCTGACGCGGACCGAGAGAGCCGGATTGATAGCCGCGCACCGAGCCAATACCGCCGACGTAGAAGTTCTTGAACACCGGATACGGCTTGCCGTTGTAGGCGGCGCCGTAGCCTAGTTCGCCATTGAACGCCAGCGTCACCCGCGAGCCGAGCGGCTGAAACTGCTGGTACTGGTAGGTCAGCCGGTAGTACTGCAGGTCGAGCCCGGGCAGGCCTACCTCGCCGAACGCGCGCTGAAAACGGCCCCGGTTAGGCACCAGCAGGTTGTCACGGCTGTCCCGTGACCAGCCGACCGTGCCAAGCAGCGCCTGGCTGAACTCGCCGAACTTGTTGACGTAGTCAAAGTAGCGAATCGGGCTGATATCGGTCAACCGGATATTCGTGGCCTCGTAGCCGATGCCGAAGAACACCCGGTCGAGTTCAGTAAACGGCACGCCGTAACGCACCGAGGCGCCGGTCGTGCGCAGATCCACGCTGCCAAGGTTAAGGCGCGCCAAGTCGGACTTGCGGTCAAACAACTCGATGCTGCGGCTCACACCCGCGTCGTTGATGTACGGGTCGACGTGCGAGATGGCAAAAGTGCGCGTGGCCCGGCTGGTGTTGACCTCGAAGGTGAGCGCATTGCCGGTGCCGAACAAGTTCTGCTGGGAAAAGCTCGCCTGCAGCACGAGCTTCTCCGTGCTCGAAAATCCCGCACCGGCCTGCACAGAGCCAGTCGGCCGCTCCTTGATGTTGACGTTCACATCGACCTGGTCGAGCGTGCCCGGCACCGCGGGCGTTTCCATCTCGACTTTCTCGAAGTAGCCAAGCCGGTCGATGCGATCGCGTGACAGCCGAACCTTTTCCGAATCGAACCACGAGCCTTCAAACTGCCGCATCTCGCGCCGGATGATCTCGTCCTTGGTGCGCGTATTGCCGGTCACGTTCACGCGGCGCACATACACGCGGCGGCCCGGGTCGACCAGGATGGTAAAGGCCACGGTGCGCTTTTCCCGGTTGGCCTCGGGGATAGGGTTGGCCGTGGCAAACGCATAGCCGAGCGCAGCAAAACGGTCGGTAATGCGCTTTGAAATGGTGTTCAGCCGCTCAGCGTTGAAGATCTCGCCCGGCCTCACATCGATCAGCGACGCCAGTTCGGCCTCCAGGCCGAGCATCTCGCCCGCCAGCTTGACCTCGGAGATCGTGTAGCGCTCCCCTTCGATCAGGTTGATCGTGATGAAGATCTCTTCCTTGTCGGGACTGATCGAGACCTGGGTTGACTCGACATTGAAATCAAGGAAGCCACGGTTCAGGTAGAAAGAGCGCAGCGACTCCAGGTCACCCTGCAGCTTCTGCCGCGCGTACTGGTCACGCTTGGTGTACCAGGTGAACCAGGTCGGCGTGGATTGTTCGAGTTGCGCGCGCAGCTGGCCTTCGGTGAACGCCTTGTTGCCGGTGAAGTTGATGGCGCGGATGCGGGCGGTGTCACCCTCTTCAACATTGATGATGATGTTGACGCGATTGCGCTCGACCGGCGTCACAGTCGTGGTGATCTGCGCGCTGTACTTGCCACGCGACAGATACTGCCGCTTCAATTCCTGCTCAGCGCGCTCCAGAAGCGAGCGGTCGAAAATGCGACCTTCGGCCAGGCCCACGTCGCGCAGCGACTTCTTGACCTGGTCCTTGTCAAATTCCTTGACGCCGTTCAGGTCGACCACCGAGATCGCCGGCCGCTCCTCGAGAATGACGATGAGAACGTCCTTTTCGACCTCAAGGCGCACGTCCTTGAACAAGCCCGTGGCAAACAGCGCCCGAATGGCAGCAACGCCCCGCTCGGGGTCATAGCGGTCGCCCACGCGCAGGGGAAGGTAGGAAAAGACGGTGCCCGCTTCGGTCCGCTGGATGCCTTCCACACGGATGTCGCGCACCACGAACTCCTGGGCGGCCGCGCTGAAGCTTGCAGCGGCCAGCACCGCAGCGGCAATGCGCGTCAGCCGCGAGGTGCTGCGTGGCGGACGGACGCGCGCTAAAAAACGCGCCGCCCTGCCCGGTGCCGAGCGACGGTGTGCCTTCAATTGCGTGCGGAACCTAAAAGAGGAGCTACGAGAGCAGCCGCGTTAAATCGTTATAGAGCGCGAGGCCAGTCAGCATGACGAGCACGCCGATGCCCGCGCGCTGTCCCCATTCGACGATCCAGTCAGCGGGCGGGCTGCCCTTGACGATCTCGACGAGATAGTAAACCAAGTGCCCACCATCGAGCATCGGAATGGGCAGCAGGTTGAGCACACCGAGGCTGATCGATACGAGTGCGAGAAAGCTCAGAAACGCAGCCGGACCGATGCTCGCCGTCTTGCCCGCGTAGTCGGCAATCGTCACCGGCCCTGAGAGGTTCTTCCACGATGCTTCGCCGGTGATCATCTTGCCCAGCATCTTGAGCGAGAAGATTGCGGTGTCCCAGGTACGGCCGACGGCCAGGCCAATCGACTCGAGCGGCCCGTAGTGCACCTTGACCAGTTCAGGACGCTCGCCGAGCTCCGCGCCAATGCGACCGACTTCGCGCCCGGTGTCGTCGCGCACGCGCGCCGGCGTCACTTCGATCTGCAATGTCTGCCCGCCACGCTCGACGAGCAGCGCA
>JBIIZX010000379.1:0-4001 GCA_044346055.1 Burkholderiaceae bacterium
CAACTCGTCGCCGCCCCGCAAACCGCCTGAAACCTACTTTGCAAATCAACCACTTGCGAGGTGTTTCTTAAGAGTTTCATGTTCCCGGCCTTGCCATGAAGATTGCACGTGTCACGGCGTAGCTCCTGGGTGAGAAGCTAGTCGGCGCGTCCGCCATTACTGCCCACAAGTCAATCTCGCCCTCCTGAGTCCGTTTCACTGCTTTCAGCTTCGCGGGCCAGATGCAAAAGAGAACCAAGCCAGCACCAACACTTCGCCCCAATTCGGCAAGTTCTTGGGTTGGACCGCGAGCAGCCGCCTTTGACAGCGTGTCTGATTGCCCAACACGCGTGTATCCGACCTTCCGCCACGTCGCGACATCGTCATCAAGCGTGGAACTCCATAAGACTTCAATATGTGTGTCAGGCGCAAGGGGTGAGCGACGTTTGCCGCGCGTAGGCAGGAAGTGTTCGGCGAAGGTCTCGGATACGGCTTCCATGAGACTTAACGTTGGAGCCCACCGGCACGCGACATATGTCGCGCAGCGACAACTTGATATTGCGTGTCCGAGTCGGGCGACGTGTTATGCGGCTGGATCACAACTGAACGATTTTGTCTTCCAGGGCCTTACCCCACGTGAACAGTTTGTAACTCCGTACTGCTGGTGCGTAGTACGGGTCGTTCTCGATTAGCTCAACGGCACGCTCTCGACTGGCGACCTCTAGAACCCACAGCCCCCCGGCATAGTGCTCACCCGGCCCACTTCGGAGACCACCGCCGATGAGAATTTCATTCTCGTTCTCGGCTAGGTAATCTAGATGCGCTTGACCGTTCTGTTTACGAACCTCCAACATGCCGGGATCATCTTGAAATATTGCAACCCACCTCATATTGCTTCCTTACATGTTGCCGCAAAACGCAGAGTTAACCGGGCGACGACGGGTGGACGCCAGGCCCGCGCGGTGCATGATGAACCAAGGCGCCGCGGGCGCTCCCGTTGAACAACCAGTTAGGCCGCACTCTAAGACACCCCAAAGGCATGAATCTCGAATGCGCGCCGTTGCTTGGAGGGGACAACTGGTTGAACCCCGTGAGCGCCGACCCACGCACCAAAGACCTTCAGTCGAGTCCCCGCGGGCGCGCGGACACCGTAGATGCGGTCAGTCTCCTTGGGGGTGAGCGTTGAATCGGCCGCTTTGAGTCGCGCATGAGCAATCTCTGCGGCCGCAACCCAGGATGGAACCTGAATCTGGACGCGCAAATCGGGTGTACGTGGGTCGTGCTGGTCTTCGTCCATCCAGACCTTCGCCGCTGGAGAAGCAAGGGAGGCTTCAATACTTTGGAGTTCAGCAGTCGTCTCGGGTACGGCGGCCTTCAGGCGCGGACCGATCGACTCTAGCAGTTGCAGGTTGACCGACGTACCCAACTCTGGACTCGCCAAAAACTGGCCACGGTACCCACAGGGATTGTTGAAGAAGCGGTCGAACAACTCAGGAGGCAGATCGATCGTGAAAGTGGGGCGCCAGGAGCCTTTTGCCTCACGTGACCCGCGCTCTTTGCGATAAGCGATAGCGCTGGACTCAGCGGTGATTCGATCCGCCAGATCCATGATGTTGAAGGTCGCTTGCAAGTCGCTCTGACGGCCGTCATCGACATCTACAACTCTCCAATCGGCATGCAGGCGAAACAGCATGTTTGTGCGGCCTAACGAGACTGGGCTTTAACCCACTTTTCGAAGCCAGGATTGGCGCCGGCGCGAGTTTGGATTCGTGATCGGTTCATCGATTTCAAGCGCGGCGTTGATGCGCCTGCATTGAACCCCGAACGCGCATTGCGCGTCAATGCGCGCTCGGCACCGCGCAGCGGCGGGCCTGCCCCGGGCTGGCGCCCTTCAGCCTGCTCGCATCGCCTTCGTCGCGACCTTCTCGGTGTTGTGCACCAGGCAGTAGAGCTGCCACTGCGTGGCCACCTTGGCCTTGCCGCGCAGCGTGAAGCGGGTCATGCGTTTGTGATGCCGGATGTTGGCGAAGACGGGCTCGACGGTGGCGATGCGCCGGCTGTACAGCGCGCGGCCTTGCGGCGAGTCGATGGCCCGGCGCATCTTCTGGCTCGGGTCGTTTGTCATCCGCCAATGCCCTGCCGAACAGGCTCACGCTTCTGCCCTTGCCACTGACCGGGTTCTTCAGGCAGCGGTGCTTGCGGGCACAGGCCTGGCAGTCTTGGTCGCGCGCCTTTGACCTTCAAAGAAGCCGCCGAAGAAACCGGCTCATGCCGGCATGGCGTCATCCCGCATTGCCCTGCCGTTGGGCCCAGCGCCGCTCGGCCGTGCGCCGCAGCGCGGGCAGCATCAGCAAGCGGATCGCGATGATGCCGAAGCGCGCCCAGCGCCAGTAGCGGCGGAACCTGCGCCGCGCCTGCTCGTCGGTGGCGGCGGCGCGCGTCTCCTGCGCAAAGCGCGTGAGTGCCGGGCCCAGCGCCTCGGCTTCGAGCGTCCAGGCGATCTTCACCTGGTTGGGCTGCGCGTAAGAGGCAAACTCCGCGGGGTCGAGCGCAGTGAACTTGACGTCTGCCAGCCACGGCTGGCAGCGGGCGCCGCAGACCACGTGGCGGCCCGGTTGTTCGGCGAGCACACCCCAGCCGAGCGATTTCATGTCGTCGAGCAGGCCTCGCGGTGGGCGAGGTGCAACGCGCGCGGCCCCCATCAGCCTTTCGCGCAACCGGAAGATCGCGTTGATGGCGCCGACCGACTGCATGTCGAAATCGGCTGCAGCCTGCATCACCAGATCGGCCGGCGCCTCAATCGTCGTTTCGAACCGCTCCCGTATGTCGGGATCCGGAACAAACCGTTCGATCGGCGCAGGGACGGCCTTGACGCTGGGCGGTGTGGACTTCATGCCGGACCTTCACTGGGAGTCGAGTCGCCCGGCGGCCTCAAAGACGGCCGCCCGCCGAACGCTGCCGCTCCCGGGGTCTCGGAAGAGCGCGCCGGTCTCCACGGCGCCGCGCTTGCCGTCATGCAATCAGCGCGTGCGGCCCGAGGCCGGGCACTTGCGGTCGTTGCGTGCCCCACGACCTTAGCGGCGCCCGCGCGGCGCGCATGCCCGGGTCGATGCGCGTTCACAATGGCACCACCGTTCTGCATCCGGCACACGCAGGTGGCAGGCTTGCGCTCACCATGCGAATCAACACCCTCCTCATCCTCGTCAACGTCGCCGTGTTCCTGCTGGCCGGCACGTCCGACCTCGTGTTCGCGGCGTTTGCGCTGTGGCCGCTCGGCACCCACGTCGATCCGGGCACGGGCCTGACCGTGGGCTTCGAGCCGTGGCAACTCGTGACCTCCGCTTTCCTGCACGGCAGCCTGCTGCATCTGGCGTTGAACATGATCGGCCTGTATTCGTTCGGCCGCGAGGTCGAGTACGGGCTGGGGTCGCGCCGCTATCTGGTGCTGTACTTCTGCGCCGTGCTCGTGGCGGCGCTGGTGCAGTTGATCGTCGTTTCCAGTACCGGTGGGCCCGCCTATGCGACCGTGGGCGCTTCGGGCGGCGTGTTCGGCGTGCTGCTGGCGTTCGGGATGATGTTTCCCCGACGCACGGTGATGCTGCTGATCCCGCCGATCCCCATGCCTGCGTGGGTGGCGGTCACTTTGTTTGGCGTGATCGAACTCGCCAACGGCGTCTTCGGCACCCTGAACGGCATCGCACACTTCGCTCACCTGGGCGGCATGCTGGGCGCATGGCTTCTGCTGCGTCGCTGGCTCAGGCAAGGCCGTCCCGGTGATTGAAGGCTGATGGAAGGCTAGGTCCAACACTGTTCGCTCAAGCAGGTTCGTCTACCGCGCGCGGGCGTGCCTCCAATCGCTTGGCTCGAAAGACACTGGGTTCCCGCCTGCGCGGGTACGACGTGCGGTGCTATGCGAACAGTATTGAGGCTAAGTCGCGGGCGAGCACTGGCCGAGCGGGCGCGCGAGCCACCAGCCGGCCGCCGCCACAAGGCCCGCGCCCAAGGCGATGAAGGGGCGGTGC
>JBIIZX010000329.1:0-4489 GCA_044346055.1 Burkholderiaceae bacterium
GTCTGCGGCCAGGGTGAGCAGCTGGTCGCGCGAGAGCAGCGGCGAACAGTCAGCACGGGCGGCGATGATGCGCGCGCCGGTGTCGAGTGCTTGACCCGCTTCGGCCGCTTTAAGCTGCTCGACCGCGCGCTCGAGGCTATCCACGTTTGCGCCCCTTCCTCAGCTCGTCGACCTCGCGCTGCAGGCGCGCGATCTTGAACGCCTTGACCAGACGCTCGACGCACGAAAAAAGGTGCGCTGCCTGGGCGGGGCTGATCGCACCTTCAGCGACCGACTTCCAGATCAAGCGGCACTACTCTTCCGGGTCATCAGCCGCCGCAGCCATGGCGGGCAGCGCGATCCGCTCGTGCTCCAGCAGCTGCACGAAGAGGCGACAGTGCTTCTCGTCGCCAGCCTTGGCCAGCTCCGTGATCTTCTGCGCCACCTCGGTGACGTGCGGGCGCAGCAAGCTCGCGACATCGGGGCCAGGGTTCGGCCCGAGCAGGTCCTGCAGATCGTCGGGCACGTTCACTTGATGCGCTCCCTGATGAGAACGTGCTTGTCGGCGGCTTTGGCTCGTCGCAAGCCTTTGCACCATGCGTGCACGATGGACTTGCCACAGCCAAGCGCGCGCGCGATGTCGCGGTAGCTCACGCCCTGCGCGTGCATGGCCTTCGCCTGGGCGACGATCGCGTCGGAGTGACGGGCGTGTGGGTGCGTTTCACCAGCGCGGCGCGGCTTGCCTCGGGAGTCGATCACGTAGCCGACGAGGCGAAGGCGGCGCTCGACGATCACTGGATCCACGCGGACACGAGCACTCTGCAGCCGCTGACCGCGATCAGCTTGACGTGCGGCCGGTTGAGCAACCTCAGGCCGGCCAGGCTGATGGCGATGCGCTGCTGGTCACCGGCGCGGCCTTGGATCGTGCGCTCGTGCTCCACGGTGTGGCCGAGGAAGCTGCGCACCTTGCAGGACCACAGTCGGAGCAGCAGCGCGCCCGAGGTCTCGAACTTGACGACCATGTGCAACTGGGTTGCGTCCGGCAGGTTGGTCATATCGAGCGCAGGCAGGCGTGCCATACCGTCGACGACGAACTCGTGCGCGATCGCGTTCTCGATGACGTTCACGATGATGTCCTTACGGAAGGATTCAAGCCGCGAGCTGCTCGCCAACGAGCTGCAGGACCTCTTCGCACGCGCGGATCACGTGCCGTCGCTGCAGCGGAGCAAGGTCGTGCACGTTCGACACACCGAAGCCCCGCAGGACTGACAGGGCCACGTCGGTGCCGCAGGTGTCGCGCACCCGCACCACGACTTCCACCAGCCGAGGGAGGGTAGGTAGCTGGTGCATCTCGGCGGTCACGACACAACCTGCACAGCGCACGTTGCTCGGCCATCGGTCACAGCACGCGCGAAGGCTGCGATGACCAGCGGGTGCGTGATCAGGCCGCTGGCCACCAGCGTTAGTTGCGCACGCGGATCTGCCCTCATCAGCTCGGCGATCTGCCGGTGAAGCTCGGCAGGCTCGATGTGGTGCCAGGCCGCATGTAGATCGAGCACGAGCCGCGAACCACGCAACCACTGGCAGGGCTCCCCGACTATGGGGAGTATCGCCATGTCGGCCAGGGCGCAGCGCAACGCTTCTTGCGCGAGCTGCTGCCGATGGGCGAGGCCGATCAAGGCGTGCATCAGCGCGGGCTTGGCGCGCGCCGCACGATGATGGCCGCGGCCAGGCTGGTCGTGCCGTCGCCCGCGGTGACGCGCAGGCGGAACTCGCGCAGCGGTAGGGACGACGACAGGTTGGTGAGGCCGAGCGCCGTGAGGGCCGCGCCGAGTGACACCCACGCGCCGGCCGGATCGATTCGGCCCTCAGGCTGAATCGCACCGGCCGCTCCGAGCGTGCCCGTGAGCTGCACTGCAAGTGCGTCGGCGTGCCCGCAGTTCAGCGGTGAGGTGTCATCGAGACCCGAGAACGTAAGGCCGGTCGAGGTGAACAGGCGGGCAGGGCCGCCAACGTCGGTTACGTCGGGGTTGGCGAAGACGATCGCGCGGGTTGCCATTGGTGAGTCCCTTTAGAACACGATGAACGATTGATTGCGGAAGGTCTGCGCCGCGATGTCGAGCGGCTGATCGAGCGGCAGCCACATCGGATCACCTCGGGGCGATGTCGCTGCCGATTGCGTGTCTTCAACCCACACCGTGGCGCCAGCGGGGAAGTGGAACGGGCGTGGCACCGTCGCGTCGGGAAATGCAGTGCATGGAAACGCAGCGATGCGTTGGACGCGGGCCATCACTTGCCCTTCTTGCTGAACCTGCCAGCGGCACGAGCACGCTGGCCCAGTTCGATGAAGTGCGTGACGATCGCGGCGTGGTTGCCGAGCCCATTCCGATCGAGCAGCGCATACACAGCAGGATGACTCGCCACCAGTGCGCGGGCGTCGGCCAGGGCGCGCGCGGCTCCCTCCCCGTGGGCAGCACTCAAAGCCTTAACGGCTTCGGCTTGCCAGCCGGCGCGCGTGTTGTCGTCGGCGGCCATGCCGAGCTTGTAGACATCGACCAGCTGCTTCGCCTCGGTCGAGTTGGCACCGATGTCGCCGAAGACGGATCTGAGTTCGCCGGCGGCGGCCTTGGCGTCGACGCCTTCCACGCCGGCGAACACGTCGTCGGGCACGGCGTCGGCGTAGGTCACTTGGTCCGGATAGAGCTTGCGCAGCTCTGACTCGCGCTCGTCGAACACGTGCGCGAAGGCGGCGCGGTTTGCTTCATCTTCTTGCGCGTCGGTCATCGGCAGCGTGGGCTCGACCGGTGCCGGCTCGGACTTCGGCGCGTACAGCGCGGCATGCCTTTCCTCGACCGACAAGGGCCGGTCGGGCTGTGCAGCGGGCACAGGGGCAGGTGCAGCGGGCACAGGGGCAGCCTGCTCACCAGCAGGCGCAGCCGGGTGCATGCGCTGTGCAGCTTCAGCCATGTCAAACATCGTCGCCACCCACGTAGCTGCGCAGGCGCCGCGCGACGCGCTGCGCTTCGACATCCAGCGACTGCCCGAGCAGCTCGGGTGACCAGTCCGGCAGGACCCCATGCACACCGACGTGTCCACGTAGCCCGGCGCCGTGCGGCGCCATCAGGTTGTCGAGCGCGATCAGGAACGAGCCGATGGCCTGCGCAATCGCATTCGTGCCGCGCGCTTCCTGTCCCGCTGCCAACAGCGTGTCAAACAGTTGCTCGTGGCCCTGCGTCGAGGCCCGGATCGCGGCCACGCTGGCCTCGTGGGCACGCTCGCCGAGTTCCAGCATTTGCGTGATCTGATCCAGCACAGCCTGCAGTTGGGCGCCGAGTGCGGCGCCGTCTGTGGCCTGCTGCTGTTTGTCGTCGATCGCACTCTGCATGCCGGCGCGGTCCGCTGCGCGTCGCGCGTCACGGGCGGCCGCAGTGAAACTGGCCTGGGCGGCGTTGAACGCGTTGCGCGCATCGGCCTGCCGCTCCGTGGCCATCTGGTAGTCGTCCCGCGCATCACGCCATGCGTTGCGATCGTCGGAGTTCCGCAGCTTGTCCTTCTTGGTACCCGCGGCGGCGACAGCGGCGTCTGCCTTCTCCAGGGCCGCGCGGGCGTCGGCCAGTTGCTGTCCAGCGTGATCGGTAAGTGACTTCTTCGCCATAGTGCGCTCCGGGTGGGGTGGAGCGCATCGTCGGCCGCGCTTGCATGCGGGTGGCAAAACGCGTCAGAAATCGCCCCCGAAGCGTCAGAAATCAATGCGCAGCTGGTTGGCGAGGTGCTCACCCTCGTCGTCGAGCACCACGGCACCGTCCCGCACGACAACACGCTGCGCCAAGTCGTGCAGCTGGGGCGCCCCCTTCGCGCGCAGCCACCGGCCGGCAGACTTGATCGCTTTGAGACGGGCGTCACCACATGCCTTCGTCGGAGCGAGCAGGTGCTCGTCTCCGTGCCGGTAGCGCAGCACGATGTGCAACCAGCGGATGCCCGCCTTTGCCGAGCGCAGTGTCGTCGGGCCGACGATCCACGTCGCTGGTGATCGGGCCGCAATGCAACGGAACACGAACGGCGCCGGCGCCGCGGCGTCTAGACAGGCCAGGATCACCCGCAGGGACCGAGGGTCGATGTCGGACGCCAGTGCCGCAGCGCGCGCTGCGGCCAAGTCGGCGAGGGTCAACATTGGGAACCCCGCGCAGCCTTGCCAGACGGGCCGCTGTTGGGCGATCCCCCACCCGGAGGTGCAAGCCCACGTGCACGTGCCTGCGCGTCCTGTAGAGCACGCCTTGCAACCGCGAGTAGCAGCGCGGCCAGGGCATCGGCCGGCAGGATGGGTCGAGGGTATCGGCGCGCGTCCGCTCTCCGCTTGACGGACGGCGCGAGGCACGGGGGCGCCACTTTGAGCATTGCGACGGCCAGGGCACGCTGCGCGTGTGCCTCGGGGTGGTGCCGGCGCAGCTCGGCGAGGGCCGCATCGATCGCGCTCGGCTTTGCGTTGGCCAGGGGTAACGCAGGGGGTAAC
>JBIIZX010000380.1:0-3978 GCA_044346055.1 Burkholderiaceae bacterium
CGCTTGCGAGCACGTTCGACACAGGCGCGGCGGCCGTACCGGCCATCGACTTCTCGTCGCTGGACTTCGACCTGGGTGCCAAGACCTCGCCGGCTGGCGCGCAGCCGGTGGGCTTTGATCTTGGGCTCGACGCAGCACCGGCGCCGGCGCGCGCACCTGCGCCCCCAGCAGTACCTGCCTAC
Organism: Burkholderiaceae bacterium; assembly: GCA_044346055.1. Classification (GTDB taxonomy): domain Bacteria; phylum Pseudomonadota; class Gammaproteobacteria; order Burkholderiales; family Burkholderiaceae_F; genus JALHMQ01. The sequence continues at coordinate 183 of JBIIZX010000380.1, forward strand.
GAGAACGCTGGCCGGCCGAGCATTCCGGCCACGATGACCGGCGCCGGCATGATCCCGGACGTTGACCTGAACATTCCTGTGCGAACGCCCGCGCCCGCACCGTCATCGTTCTCGTCATTCTCGGCACCGGCACCCGCCAGCGTCGTGCAGCTGGAAGAGTCGCTGTCGCGCCCGACGCTGCTTGGCGATGTGGGCTCCTTGCCGGACGAGAACTCGCCGCGCTTGACGTCCAACACCGACCAGGCCACTGTGCCGCTGATCGACTTCGATCTGACCGGTTCGGACGTCGAGCTCGGCGGTCGTCGCACCGAGACCCAGGCAGGCAGCCCGCCGGCGGCACAGATGGCCACCAAGCTCGATCTGGCGCGCGGCTACATCGACCTGGGGGTCAAGGATGGCGCCCGCGAGCTGCTTGAGGAAGTGATGCGCGACGGCACCCGCGACCAGCGCCAATCGGCCGTGGAGCTGATGAAGCAGGTGGAGGCGTAACGGGCAACTCGGGTGTACGCGAGCGCTTTGCGCTCGCACGTGCACCCGAAGTGATTGGTTTGAGGCCCTTCGCTTCGGAGCGGCCGGGCGCCGCGGGCCTTTATAAATGCAACGAACGGGTGACCTTGTCGCCCGTTTTTTATTGCGGCACTTGATGCGGATCGCGCTCGGACTTGAATACGACGGCCGGCCATTTACGGGCTGGCAAACCCAGCCCGGCGGCACCGGCGTGCAGGATGCGCTGGAGCACGCCTTGGCACAGTTTGCAGGCGCACCCTTGCCGACCATCTGTGCAGGCCGCACCGACACTGGCGTCCACGCGATCGCGCAGGTGGTGCACGTCGACACCGACCTGCAGCGGCCGCTGCAGGCCTGGGTGCGGGGCGTGAATCGCTTCCTGCCCGAGACTGCAGCCGTACGCTGGTCGCGCGTGATGCCCGATGACTTTCACGCACGTTTTTCCGCGCGCTGGCGCCAATACGACTACTGGCTGTTCAACGACCCGGTGCGTCCGGCCTTGCTAGCCGGGCGCGTTGGCTGGGTGTTTCGGCCGCTCGACGTGGCGGCGATGCAGGCCGCGGCCCAGGCGTTGGTCGGGACCCACGACTTCTCCTCCTTTCGGGCCGCGCAGTGCCAGGCCGCCTCGCCCGTGCGCGACGTGCAACTGCTGACGGTCGAGCAGCGCGGGCAGCTGGTGCGCGTGCGTATTCGAGCCAATGCCTTCCTGCATCACATGGTGCGCAACATTGTTGGCGCGCTGGCGTATGTGGGAGTGGGTCGTCGGCCGCCCGGCTGGATCGCCGAAGTACTCGCTGCGCGCAGCCGCGCGGCCGCTGCGCCGACCTTCGCGGCGGCCGGGCTCGTTCTGTCGCTCGTCCAGTACGATCCAGCGCTTGAGCTGCCTAGCCCCGGTCCTGCCGGTTACGAGCCCTACCTTTGACCAATCGCGTTCGAGTAAAGATCTGCGGCCTGACGCGCGCGCAGGACGTTGCTGCTGCGGTTGCGGCCGGTGCGGATGCACTCGGCTTCAACTGCTACGCCGGCAGCCCGCGCCATGTCGCTGCCGAGCAGCTGGGCGCATTGGGTGCGGCAGTGCCACCGTTCGTGACGCCGGTGCTGCTGTTCGTGAATCAGCCGCGACAGACCGTTGAGCACGCGCTGCGGCAGTTGCCGCATGCGCTGCTGCAGTTTCACGGCGACGAAGACGAGGCGTATTGCCTGCAGTTCGGCCGTCCTTATCTGCGCGCCGTACCAATGCGCGACGAAGGGGGCGAAAGGATCGGTTTGTTAGACTGGGAATGCCGTTTTCCGAGTGCCTTGGCGCTGCTGGCGGATGCGCCGGCAGCCAGCCATGGCGGCAATGGTGGCTATGGTGGCAGCGGTGCAGTGTTTGACTGGCAGCGGGTGCCGGCGCCGACCGAGCGCCGCAAGCCCCTCGTGCTCGCTGGCGGCCTGACCGAAGCAAATGTCGGCGCGGCAATCAGTGCGACACGGCCCTTTGCCGTCGATGTATCGAGCGGTGTGGAGTCCGGGGTGAAGGGCATCAAGGATTCGCAGCGCATGGTTCGTTTCATCGCCGCCGTTCATGCAGTTTATTAAGGCGGCAACAATGGAATCTCAGCTGGCATGAAACTCTACGACCTGCCCGATGCGCGCGGGCACTTTGGTCCCTATGGCGGCATCTTTGTCGCCGAGACGCTGATGCACGCGTTGGCGGAACTGCGCGACGCCTACGAGCACTATCGCAAGGACCCGGAGTTCGTCGCGGAGTTCGAGCGCGAACTCAAGCACTTTGTCGGCCGCCCGAGCCCGATCTATCACGCGCGTCGCTGGAGCGAACTCTTGGGCGGCGCGCAGATCTACTTCAAGCGCGAGGATCTCAATCACACCGGCGCGCACAAGGTCAACAACACCATCGGGCAGGCGCTGCTGGCCAAACGCATGGGCAAGCCGCGCGTGATTGCCGAAACCGGGGCCGGCCAGCATGGCGTGGCGAGCGCCACGGTGGCCGCGCGCTTTGGCATGCAGTGCGTCGTGTACATGGGCTCGGAAGACGTTGGTCGCCAGGCTGCCAATGTGTACCGCATGAAGCTCCTGGGCGCCGAGGTGGTACCCGTGGAATCGGGCTCGAAGACGCTGAAGGACGCTCTCAACGAGGCGATGCGCGACTGGGTGACGAACGTGGAAAATACGTTCTACATCATCGGCACCGTGGCCGGGCCGCATCCCTACCCGATGATGGTGCGTGACTTCAATTCCGTGGTCGGCAAGGAGTGCCTGCGCCAGATGCCCGAGATGGTCGGTCGCCAGCCGGACTACGTGATCGCCTGCGTGGGCGGCGGCAGCAATGCCATGGGCATCTTTTACGACTACATCCCGGACGAGCAGGTGCAGCTGATTGGCGTCGAGGCCGCCGGTGAAGGTCTCACGACCATGAAGCATGCAGCAAGCTTGCAGCGCGGCACACCTGGCGTACTGCATGGCAATCGTACCTACTTGCTGCAGGACGAGAACGGTCAGATCACCGAAACGCATTCGGTCTCTGCCGGGCTGGACTATCCGGGGGTCGGTCCGGAACATGCGTGGCTCAAGGACTCAGGGCGCGCCAGCTACGTGGGCGCGACCGATGCCGAGGCGCTGCAGGCGTTTCATGACTGCTGCCGCATCGAGGGCATCATTCCGGCGCTTGAATCGAGCCACGCCCTGGCGCATGCCGCACGGCTTGCACCCACACTGCCCAAGGACAAGGTGCTGCTGGTCAATCTTTCAGGTCGCGGCGACAAGGACCTGCATATCGTGGCCGAGCAAGGCGGGCTCGAGTTCTATTGCCGCGCCCCCTGCCGCGAAGCCAGCATCGCATTCAAGAGCAAGGGGCACTAGGTGTCGCGCATTTCCGGCCGCTTCGAGCAACTGGCCAAGGCCGGTCGCAAGGGCCTTGTGCCCTACATCTGTGCCGGCGATCCGGCGGTCGACCTCACGGTGCCGCTGATGCATGCCCTGGCACGCGCGGGCAGTGACGTGATCGAGCTGGGTGTGCCGTTTTCGGATCCGATGGCCGACGGCCCGGTCATCCAGCGCGCCACCGAGCGCGCCATCAAGCGTGGCGTCGGGCTCAAACAGACGCTGCAGTTCGTGCAGGAGTTCCGGCGCGATGACGCAGTGACCCCGGTTGTTCTCATGGGCTACGCCAACCCGATCGAGCACATGGGGCGCGCCGCCTTTGCTCTGCAGGCCGCGACAGCGGGCGTGGACGGCGTGCTGGTGGTGGACTATCCGCCGGAGGAGTGCGAGGAGTTTGCCGCCGACA
>JBIIZX010000034.1:0-13356 GCA_044346055.1 Burkholderiaceae bacterium
CTCCCCCGCGACGCATTCCTCAATTAGCTGATTACGGCAAAGCAAGTTGGTGTGATAACAATCAACGCCGGTCGGTGTGGTGATCATCATTCCCAGAATCACATCACGCACCGACCTCAAGAACGTGATCTTGGCAACAAAAGTTACAACGTCACCGCTGTTGAAGGCCATGTCGTCGTGAGTCAGGCCCTCAATGCCCACCGCATCGATTCGACCCACTTGATCTGACGATGGTCGGGTCGGATTTGTTCGGAAGACAGTTCCCAGTTTGCTCGGCGCTCTGCGCGGCAGCTTGGCCTCGGCCTCTCCTGCAGCTTGTTGCGGCATTGCGAATAGCAGCTTGTTGTAGCTTTCGGTCACTCGCTTCGCGGGCCCTTCGAGCACCGCCCGCCCCGCATCCAGCAGTACAGCACGGTCGCAAATCTGATTGATCGCGTGCATCGAATGCGAAACGAAGAGAATCGTCGCCCCCTTTTGCTTTATCTCATTGATTCGTCGCAGGCACTTCAGCTGGAAGAGCTCGTCACCGACGGCAAGTGCCTCATCAATGACCAGAATGTCCGGATCAAAGTTGATTGCGGCGGAGAAGGCCAGGCGCATCATCATGCCGCTTGAATACAACTTCACCGGGCGCTCAATGAAATCGCCGAGTTGTGCGAAATCCACGATTGACTGCAGCTTTCTATCGGTTTCAGCTTGAGACACGCCCAAGATCGCAGCCGTCATGCGGATGTTCTCAAGTCCACCGAACTCGGGATTCAAGCCGGCACCGAGTTCAAGTAAGGCGGTAACCCGGCCATTGGCAACAATCTCGCCTTGCGTCGGCCGCAGGACACCACAGATGATCTGAAGAAGTGTCGACTTGCCTGCGCCATTCCTGCCTACGATGCCGAAGGTTTCGCCTCGTCTAACCGAGAACGACACATCACGCAGCGCCCAAAAGTCGCTACCTCGCTTGATCAGTCCCCCGGAAACGAGTTGCCAGAACCGATCCCGCGGCGAGTTGAACAGCTCATAGCGCTTCGACACGCTTCGCACCTGAATAGCCACATCGCTCGGGAGTGGCGTAGGCGCCTGGAGGGGACTAGAGGACATCAGCAAAGCCCTGTCGCGCTCGAGAAAAGAAAGCGAAACCAAGCAAGAAGACCGCAACTGCGGTTATCGCGCTCCAGCCCGCGCTGACCGACGAAGGCAGTTCCCCCTCAAGAACCAGCGAGCGCATGGCCTCCGCATAGAACGTCAATGGATTCAGTTCCAGGAGGAACCGATAACTCTCCGGCACCGCAGAAGTTGGGTAGAACACCGGCGTGAGGAACAGCAGCGCCGAGACGATAACCGCGACAATCTGGCCAAGATCTCTGAAGTACACCCCCAACGCAGCGAGGAACCACGCTACGCCTGCTGTCAGCAGCACCAGCGGAGCCATATACAAAGGCACAAGGAACACCGTCGTTTCTAATTGTCCGCGCGTCAGCACGACAGCGACTACATAGATGCTCAGGCCAACAATGGCAGATACCCCCGCGGCCCCAATCGCTACCCAACTGAGGCACTCGAGAGGAAATGCAACTTTCTTAACGAAGTTGGGCTGATCAACTACAAGCCTCGGTGCGCGCCCGACGACGTCGCCAAAGAACGCAAAGACTAGGAGCCCAGCAAAGATCTTCAAAGTAAAGTCCGTTGTTCCTCCGAATCCCCCGGGCCATCGCGCCTTGAAAATAATTCCGAATACGAAGGTGTAGACGAGGAGCATTAGCACGGGCACGAGCACCACCCAAAGTGCGCCCAAGACCGATCCGAGGAACCTAGACTGAATCTCCCGGACAGTCAGTTGCCTGACTAAGTCCCAGTGCTTGTAGAGTCCCCAAAAGGGCCGAAGCATGATGCCAACCACCTGAGTTCCCAGTTCTCAATCGATCAGTCGAAAAGCTCAGCGCATTCAAGTACTGGGGCAGATAAGTCCTTGGCGGCCAAATGCGGAACAGCACCTCCAAGCGGCCACTGCACAGAAACGCTCGGGTCGTTCCAGCGCAACGAACGCTCATGGGGTGCCAACCAGAGCTCCGTCGTCTTGTAAAGAAAGTCCGCCGCCTCGCTCAGCACAAGGAACGCGTGGCCGAAGCCCGGCGGTACCCACAACTGTCGCTTGTTCTCGGCACTCAGCTCAACGCCAACCCACTTTCCAAAGTTCGGCGACGACTTTCGCAGATCCACGGCTACGTCGAACACGGCTCCCGTCACCACTCGTACCAGCTTGCCCTGCGGCTTGACCAACTGATAGTGGATTCCTCGCAGCACGTTGCGGGCCGAACGAGAGTGGTTGTCCTGCACGAACTGAACGTCCAGCCCCGTTGCTTCGCGAAATGTCTTGGCGTTCCAGCTTTCCATGAAGAAGCCGCGCTCGTCCCCAAACACCTTCGGCTCGAGGATCACCACCTCGGGCAATGCTGTGGGCGTGACCTTCATGGTCAGGCGGTGGGCGGGATCAGCCGCTCGCGCAGCATGTTCAGCAGGTAGCGGCCATACTCGTTCTTGGCCAGCGGCTGCGCGAGCGCCTCGACTTGCGCGGCGGAGATCCAGCCGCTGCGGTAGGCCACTTCTTCTGGGCAGGCGATCTTCAGTCCCTGGCGCTTCTCAATGGTCTCGATGAATGTGGACGCCTCGAGTAGCGACTCGTGGGTACCCGTGTCCAGCCACGCCATGCCGCGGCCCATCACCTCAACACTCAGCGCGCCGGCTTGCAGGTACAGCTTGTTGACGTCCGTGATCTCCAGCTCGCCGCGGGCGGAAGGCTTGATCGATGCCGCGATATCCAGCACCTGGTTGTCGTAGAAGTACAGGCCGGTCACGGCGTAGTTCGAGCGTGGCTGCTTGGGCTTTTCTTCCAGGCTTACGGCCCGGCCGTTGCGATCGAACTCCACCACGCCATAACGCTCCGGGTCATGCACGTGGTAGGCAAAGACTGTTGCGCCCTTGGGCCGCGCGTTGGCCCGCTGCACCTGGTCTGCCAGCTCGTGGCCGTAGTAGATGTTGTCGCCCAGGATCAGCGCCGCCGAGTCCTGGCCCACGAACTGCCGGCCCAGGATGAACGCCTGCGCCAGGCCGTCCGGCGATGGCTGCACCGTGTAGCGCAGGTTGATGCCCCACTGGCTGCCGTCCTTCAGCAGCTCGGCAAAGCGCGGCGTGTCGGCTGGCGTGGAGATGATCAGGACGTCGCGGATCCCGGCCAGCATGAGCGTGGTCAGCGGGTAGTAGACCATCGGCTTGTCGTACACCGGTAGCAGCTGCTTGGAGACCACTTGCGTCACCGGATACAGGCGGGTACCTGACCCGCCGGCCAGGATGATTCCCTTGCGATTCATCGCTCGCCCCTCAAGCGACAGCGCGCTGGCTGTACTGCTGGTCCACCCACTCGCGGTAGCGCCCGTCGCGCACGCGGTTCACCCACTCGGTGTTCTGCAGGTACCAATGCAGCGTGCGGCGAATGCCGGTCTCAAAGGTCTCGGCCGGCCGCCAACCCAGCTCGCCTTCGGTCTTGGTGGGGTCGATGGCATATCGCCTGTCATGGCCCGGCCGGTCGGTCACGAATGTGATCTGGTCCTCGTAGCGGCCGCTGGCCTTGGGACGCAGCTCATCCAGGATGCCGCAGATGGTGCGCACCACCTCGATGTTGCGCTTTTCGCTCTTGCCGCCAATGTTGTAGGTCTCGCCCAGGCGGCCGGCCTCCAGCACGCGCCGGATAGCGGTGCAGTGGTCGGAGACAAAGAGCCAGTCGCGGATGTTGCGGCCGTCGCCGTAGACCGGGAGAGATTTGCCATCCAGCGCATTGAGCGTGACCAGCGGAATCAGCTTCTCCGGGAACTGGAACGGGCCGTAGTTGTTGCTGCAGTTGGTGGTCAGCGTCGGCAGGCCGTAGGTGTGGTGATACGCGCGCACCAAGTGGTCGGACGCCGCCTTGGATGCGGCGTACGGGCTGTTCGGGGCGTACGGCGTGGTCTCGGAGAACGCCGGGTCGCTCTCGGACAGAGAGCCGTAGACCTCGTCGGTCGAAACGTGCAGAAAGCGAAACGCGGCGCGCTCGGCGCCGCCGATTGCGCCCCAGTAAGACCGCACCGCTTCCAGCAGTTCGAACGTGCCGTTGATGTTGGTGCGCACGAATTCGCCGGGGCCGTGGATCGACCGATCGACGTGGCTTTCGGCGGCAAAGTGCACCACGGCGCGCGGCCGGTACTGCGCAAGCAACTTGGCAACCGCGGCGCGGTCGCAGATATCCGTCTGCGCGAAGTGGAAGTTCGCGCTGGCCTCCGCGGACGCCAGGTTGTCGCGGTTGCCGGCGTAGGTCAGCTTGTCGATCACGAGCACCGGCTCGCTGTCGTGGGCGAGCCAGTCGAGCACGAAGTTGGCGCCAATGAAACCGGCGCCGCCAGTGACGAAGATCATGTGGGTTCTTTGCGTTGCAGCGATTAGCGCGCCTTTCCGCAAGCACGCCAAGAGCGAAAAATAGCCGATTTGCCGGGTTTTCGCTGAGGCAACTCCCTAGAAACCGTGTTCATTCGTGTCCGTTCGTATCGGTTTGTGAGCGCGCCGGGCCGGAAAAGCTGCCGTCGAGGGCGGTGCTGGGATAATCGCCAGTCCTTTACGCGAAAGGCGAATGTTGATCTCTTCTGCCGTGCTCTCTGCACGCCGCATCCTGGTCGTGGGCGACGTGATGCTCGACCGCTATTGGTTCGGCGATTGCGAACGCATTTCTCCCGAGGCGCCGGTCCCTGTCGTGCGCGTGGGCCGGACCGAAGAGCGGCTGGGCGGTGCGGCCAACGTCGCGCGGAACATTGCCGCGATCAACGCGCGCGCCGGCCTGCTGTCCGTCGTTGGCGAAGACGAGGCCGGACGCTCACTTGCGGCGCTGCTGCGTCAGAGCCTCATCGCGCCTCACCTGCATTCGGATCCCCGCCTGTCCACGACGGTGAAGCTGCGGATCATTGCCCGCCAGCAGCAGATGGTCCGCGTCGACTTCGAGACGAGCCCGGACCAGGAAGTGCTGGCCGCGCACCTCGACGAGTTCACCGCCCTGGCACCAACCCATGACGCGATCATCATGTCCGACTACGGCAAGGGCGGGCTCACGCATATCGAGCGGATGATCGCCATCGCCAAGGCCGCCGATCGACCGATCCTGGTCGACCCCAAAGGGGATGACTACGCTCGCTACCGCGGCGCCACCTTGCTGACGCCCAACCGCGCCGAGCTGCGCGAGGTGGTGGGCCGCTGGAAGAGCGAGGTCGATCTTGAGGCGCGCGCACACAAGCTGCGCAAGGATCTCGAATTGCAGGCGCTGCTGCTCACGCGCAGTGAAGAGGGCATGACGCTGTTCACCGACGAGGGCGCGTGGTCGGTGCCGGCGCAGGCGCGCGAAGTGTTCGATGTCTCGGGTGCCGGCGACACGGTGATCGCGGTTCTGGGCACCATGCTGGCGGCCGGTCTGCCGCTGCGCGATGCGGTCGCGCTGGCCAACAAGGCGGGCGGCATCGTGGTGGGCAAGCTCGGCACGGCGACGGTGTCGTACAACGAGCTGTTCGGGGTGCAAGCTGACACGGGGCAATCCACGGGGCAATCATGAGCGAGCCGATGAAGCCGCGCGTTCCAAATGGCCGCCAAAATGGCTGCCCTTTGACATATTGATGCCTCATCAATATGCTCTGACGCATGCGGACGACAGTGCGACTAGACGAACAGTTGCTCACGGCGGCCAAAAAGCGAGCCGCGGAGACTGGTCGCACGCTGACGTCGCTCCTCGAAGAAGCTCTGCGTGAGTCACTGCAGCGCCAACCAGCAACGAGCCGCGCGCGACCGCGCAAGGTGATCCTCAAGACAGTTGATGGGACAGGGGTCAGGCCGGGCGTTGATCTAGACGACAGGTCCGCGCTACTCGACGCCATGGACTCCGGATCGGAGTCGTGATTGTTCCTGCCAGATGTCAATGTGCTCGTCTACGCGCATCGCAAAGACAGTGCGCATCATGCCGCGTGCCGCCGTTGGCTCGAGGCCACGTTGGGCGGGGAGGCGCGCTACGCAGTGTCGGAACTCGTGCTCAGCGGCTTCATCCGCGTCGTCACCCACCGGAAAATCTTCAATGAACCCAGCACGTTGCAGGACGCGTTGACCCTCGCCGAGCAGATTCGCGATCAGCCCAATGCGTCTCTCATCGAGCCGGGCGAGCGCCACTGGACTATCTTCCGGCGCCTCTGCCTCGAAGCGAAGGCGAAAGGAAACCTCGTACCAGATGCCTATCTGGCGGCCCTGGCAATCGAGAGCGGCTGCGAGTGGATCACGACCGATCGCGACTTCAGTCGCTTTCCGGGATTGAAGTGGAGTAGTCCTGTATGAGAGCGGTTGGGCGGCCGCAGTCCATTGAGAGAGCCATTTGAGCGTCACCGGCGCCGCCGGCTTCATTGGCGCCAACAACGTCAAGGCGCTCGATCAGCGCGGCCACCGCGACATCCTTGCGATGGACCCGCTGAACAAGGATAGGGTTTCGTCCACGCAGCAGTTCGGAAGACCAGACCCAAGCCTGTTTGACGTGTAGGTAGGGCCTTCACCCGCCGCCCCCGACAGACCCACTCGGAGGCAGGCTGCGGCAGGGGCCTGGCAGCCTAATTCGAAAGTCACTGGGTTCTCGCCTGCACGAGAACGACGGACCTTTCTTCTCGAACAGTCTTGAGACCAAGCCGCCCCCGCGCCACAGTCTCCCCACAAGAAAGGCGCCGCCTTTGCGCCTGGCCCAAGTGACACCTCTGTCTTACTTCTGTCTTACACTGCGCACTTCGAACTGGATGCAAGCTGAGGACACCTCGATGGAGACAACCAAGCTCTCGTCCAAGGGCCAGATCATCCTTCCCAAGCGAATTCGGGCGGCCCGCCGCTTGGAGGCCGGGACCGAGTTTTCGGTCGAATCGGTGGCTGAGGGCATCCTGCTGCGGCCACTGCGGCCATTTGCGGCGACAACGCTGGGCCAGGTGGTCGGCGCGGCGGGCTATGCCGGCCCGCCGCTATCGGACCAGCAGATCGAGGCCGCGATTCAGCGCGGCGTGAAGGATCGGTGTGGACGCGGTTGACACTAATGTGCTGGTGCGACTGCTGGTCGCCGACGTCCCGTCGCAGACACGGCGTGCACGCTCGGCGTTTTCTGCGCCGGCCGTGTTCATCTCGAAGAGCGTCTTGCTGGAGTGCGAGTGGGTCCTGCGATACAGCTACGCACTGAAGGCGCCCGCCATCACGTCGGCGCTGCGCGCCGTGCTCGGCCTACCCAACGTGGCCGCCGAGGACGAGGAGCAGATTGATCGTGCGCTCACCTGGCACGAGCAAGGGATGGTCTTCGCCGATGCCCTGCACCTAGCGGGCAGCGGGCGCGCGCGTCGATTCGTCACCTTCGACAAGGCGTTCGCGCGGCGGGCCAAGGCGCTCAAGGCGGGCGATGTGACGGTTCTGTAGGCGGGCCAGGCATGAAGATCATCGTCACCGGCGCTGCGGGCTTCATCGGCGCCAACAACGTCAGGCGGCTCAACGATCGCGGCGAGACGGACATCCTCGCGGTGGACAACCTCACGCGCGCCGACAAGTTCCGCAACCTGGTCGATTGCGAGATCGCGGACTATCTCGACAAGACGGAATTCATCGACCTCGTGCGCCGCGGGGCCCTTGCCAAGCCCGAGGTCGTGTTCCACCAGGGCGCCTGTTCGGACACGATGGAATCGGACGGCCGCTACATGCTGGAGAACAACTACCGCTACACGCTGGCGCTGTTCGAGTGGTGCCAGGCCGAGCGGGTGCCGTTCATCTATGCATCGTCGGCGGCGACCTATGGTCTGACGCAGACCTTTAGCGAGGACCGCGCCAACGAGAAGCCGCTCAACGTCTACGGCTACTCCAAGTTCCTGTTCGACCAGGTGCTGCGGCGGCGCATGGCAACGCTGACCGCGCCGGTGATCGGCCTGCGCTACTTCAACGTCTACGGCCCGCGCGAGTCGCACAAAGGCCGCATGGCCTCGGTGGCGTTTCATCATTTCAACCAGTTTCGGGCCGAGGGGCGCGTGAAGCTGTTTGAGGGGAGCCACGGCTACGCCAACGGCGAGCAGCGGCGCGACTTCATTCATGTTGATGACGTGGTCAGCGTCAATCTGTTCTTCTGGGACAAGCCGACCTCTGGGATCTACAACCTGGGCACCGGGCGCGCGCAGAGCTTCAACGACGTGGCGCTCACGGTGGTCAACACGCTGCGCGCCACCAAGAACGAGCAGGCGCTGACGCTGCCGCAGGCAGTGCGCATGAACCTGATCGAGTACATCCCGTTCCCCGAGGCGTTGCGCGGCAAGTATCAGGCGTTCACGCAGGCGGACGTCACGCGGCTGCGCGCAGCCGGCTATGAGGCGCCGATGCAGACCGTGGAGCAAGGCACGGCGTCGTATGTGGGGTGGCTGCTGGAGCAGCCGTGAGCTGCCCGGTCGACGGCGAGCGATAATCCCAAAGCGTCGACCATTCGGAGGCTGACCATGACGGATGATGTCGCCAACTTGGTGCTCGAGCAGCTGCGTGGGCCACGTAACGATATCCAGGGTCTTCGCGAAGAAGTGCATGCCGAGTTCAAGGATCTGAAACTGCGCCTTTCGGGCCTTGAAGGCGCCGCAGTCGGATCGCGCCGCGACACGGCTACGACGCAGGAGGATGTGTATCGCCAGCAGGGTCGCATCGATCAGATCATCGAACGCCTGGAGCGCGTCGAGCGCAGGCTCGATATCGTCCAGTAGGGCCGGCGACTCGCGTGCGCCCCGCCGCCTTCCTCGACCGCGACGGCGTGATCAACATCGATCACGGCTACGTCGCCCTGCGCGAGCAGTTCGAGTGGGTGCCGGGCGTGCGCGAAGCCGCTGCGCAGTTGCACCGTGCGGGCTTTGCACTGGTGGTCATCACCAACCAATCGGGCATCGGCCGCGGGCTGTACACCGAGGCCGACTTCCTGCGCCTGACGGACTGGATGCGCAACGAGTTCGCGGCAGCGGGCGCGCCGCTGGCCGGTGTGTATTTCTGCCCGCACCACCCGACCGACGCGGTCGGCGAGTTCCGCAAGGATTGCGACTGCCGCAAGCCGGCACCGGGCATGCTGCTAAAAGCCGCCGCCGAACTGTCGCTCGACCTCGGCCGCTCGGTCGTCTTCGGCGACAAGGCTTCCGATCTGCAGGCCGCCGCGGCAGCGGGCGTGTCCGAGCGCGTGCTCCTGTCGACCGATGGCCTGGGCGCTTTTGAGACGCCGATTACGGCGTTGGCGACGTTGAGCTGCCTTAGCTTGTCGCATGCCGTTGCCGATGCAGAGCTTGCGTGCCGTCTTGGTATGGCTGCGTCACAGCCGGTTCAGTAGACTGGTAAATATGAATCTGCTCGACCGAATCACGCGCGACCCGGCCGTCATGGGCGGTAGGCCCTGCATCCGTGGAATGAGAGTGACAACCGGATTGATTCTCGGGCTGCTGGCCGCCGGACACACGCACGACGAGATCATCGCGGCTTACCCCTATATCGAAGCCGACGACATCCGCGCGGCGCTCGCGTACGCCGCCTGGAGGAGCGAAGAGAGCGAAGCCCCGTTGAGCGCCGAATGAGGCTGCTCATCGACATGAACCTCAGTCCGGGCTGGGTCACGACCCTGCAAGCGCACGGAATCGCATCCGTTCACTGGTCTGAAGTGGGGCTTCCTTCCGCCACTGACCGCGAAATCATGGCGTGGGCGCAAGCGCATGGCTGCGTCGTCGTCTCCTATGACCTCGACTTCTCCGCAATTCTTGCTGCGACCTCGGCTAACGGCCCTAGCGTTGTTCAGTTGCGCGCCGCCGACGTTCTGCCTTCGGCCCTTGTGTCCACGTTGGCGACGGTTCTGCGGACACATCGTGCAGCCTTGATGGCGGGGGCCGTTGTCAGCATCGATCAGGCACGCGCTCGCGTTCGCACGCTGCCATTGGCCAAACCCTAGCCGCCGATGTCCTCCCAGCACCTGCCGCCCCCCGCCTTCGAAGCCAAAATCGTCAGCCGCGCCGCGCTGCGCGAGGCCGTCGCGCGGCTGCCGCGGCCGATCGTGCTCACCAACGGCGTGTTCGACCTCCTGCACCGCGGCCACGTGACCTACCTGGCGCAGGCACGCTCGCTCGGCGCGAGCCTCGTGGTCGCAGTGAACACGGATGCCTCGGTCCGAGGCCTGGGCAAGGGCGACGATCGACCCGTCAACGCCGAGGCCGACCGCGCCGCTGTCCTGGCCGCGCTCGAAAGCGTGTCGCTCGTCACCCTCTTCGACGAAGCGGCGCCATTGCCGGTGGTCGAGATCGTGCGGCCCGAGGTGTACGTCAAAGGCGGCGACTACGACATGACGCAGGTGCCGGAAGCGCAACTGGCGCGCACCTGGGGCGCGCAGACGGTGGCGATCGCCTTCGAGCATGAGCGCTCCACCAGCGCGCTGTTGCGCCGGGTTCGTGCGGGATGAACTCGAAACCGGTCTGGCGCGACCTCCACGAGGCGTTTCATGAACTGAGCCTGCAGCGCGGCCTTGACTACACGCGCACCGGGCAAGTGGTCGAGGCACACATCGAGCCCGTGGACGACGGCGCCGAGCGGGTCATCGCGCGGGTGCGCGGCTCGGCGGCCGTGCCGTACGAGGTACAGGTCGACGTTGCCCGTGCAGAACGAGGTGTCCTCCTCGAGAGTCATTGCGACTGTCCGGTCGGCTACAACTGCAAGCATGGCGCCGCCGCGCTGATCGCCGCCTACGACATCCGGCCGCCACAGCCGGACCCGCCGCAGCGCGAGCCCGCGGAGCGCCGCCCCAGGTTCGATGTCCTGCCGCGCCAACTCAACGCGCCAAACCGGCCGCCAGCGCCCGCCGCGGGGCCGCCGGCCACGACGCTCCGCTGGAACCCGCACAGCGCCTGGATCGGCCGCGTGCGCGCCCTGTATGCGCCGCCCGCGCCCGCGCCGGAGCGCCGGGCGCGCATGGTCTACGCGATCGGAGCGCAAGCGCACGGAGTGCGGCCAACCGTGACCCTTCTCTACGGCAACGCGCGCAAGGACGGCAGCCTGGCGTCGCTGCGGCCGACGCAAAGCGACCTCGGGCTCATCCTGGTCAATCGCCCGCAATATCTGGGCGACGACGACGCGCGCCTCATCAAGGCGCTCGCGCTGGCCGCCGAGAACCGCAGCTTTGGTGAACACGTGCTGGAGCGCGACAGCGAGCTGCTGCGACAGCTCGTCGAACAGGGCCGCGCTGTCGTCAAGAACCCGGCGCAGCGCGACTACGTTCCGTTGCGGCTGACCGCGGCACGCCCGGCCCGCGCGCACTGGGAGGCCGACGCCACCGGCCGCCAACGCTTTGCGCTCGAGGTCGATCCGCCGGCCTCTGTACTAGTGCTCGACGGCCTGTGGTATCTGGACGCGCAGCGCGGCGAGTTCGGCCCGGTGGCGGCCGACGTCGACCCCGCGCTGGCCGAGGTTCTGCTGACCGCGCCTCCGGTCGAGGTGGCGCAAGCCGCGGAGGTCGCGCGCGAGCTGGACGCCGCGCTCGCCGCGCTGCCGGTGGCCGCGCCGCGTCCGCCGCTGCCCTCCGCCATCGCGGTGCGCACGCTGCGCGAGAAGGCCGTGGTTCACCTGCGTCTGGCCAACATCACGGTGGTGCATTACCTGCGCTTCACCCAACAATCGGTCGGGGGCGCCGCCGCCTTCGTGCATGTGCGCTACGGCGATCTGCCGGTGCACCTGAATGACACCGGCAGCGCGCGCATGCACGACGGCGCGCTGGTCGCGCCCGTGATCGACCCCAAGGTGCACGGCAAGACACTGAACCGGCTGCACTCGGCGGGCTTTCACGACATGCCCGACGCGCCCGAGCAGCAGGCGCATGAAAGCGGCTTCTTCCTGCACGAGTCGTTGGTGCTGGGGCTGATGCAAGAGGCGGTGCCGCGCTGGCGCAAGGCCGGTTGGGTCGTGACACTGGCGCCGGACTTCGCCTGGCAGCCGGTCGAGGCCGGCGCCTTCTTCATCGACGCCGAAGCGCAGGCCGACGAGCGCTGGTTCGAGCTCGAACTGGGCGTGCAGATCGAGGGCGAGCGCGTCTCGCTGTTGCCGGTGCTGCAGCGGCTGCTGGACAACCGCGAACTGCGCGAGTCGCTGCTCGCGGAAGGCAGCAAGCTTCAGACCGTGAACGTGCGGCTGGACGAGCGGCGCATCCTGCCCGTGCCGGCCGAGCGCCTGCGCACCATCCTGCGCACGCTGGTGGAGCTGAACAATCGCCCGCCCAGTGAGACCGGCCAGTTGCGGCTGGCACGCACCGACGCCGCACGCCTGGTCGAGTTGACCGGCGCCGGCTTCGAATGGCGCGGCGCCGAGCACCTGCGTCGGCTGGGCGAGCGGCTGGCAACGTTCAGCGCGATCGCGCCGGTGGCACCGCCGCCGGGCCTGTGCGCCGAGCTGCGGCCGTATCAGCTGGCCGGGCTGGCGTGGCTGCAGTTCCTGCGCGAGTACGAGCTGGCCGGCATCCTGGCCGACGACATGGGCCTGGGCAAGACGGTGCAGGCGATTGCCCACCTGCTGTTGGAAAAAGACGCGGGGCGGCTGCAGAGGCCCGCGCTGGTGCTGGCACCCACCTCGGTCGTGCACAACTGGCAGGCCGAGTGCGCACGCTTTGCGCCGCAACTGAAGACGCTGGTGCTGCACGGGCTGGGCCGGCACGCGGCGTTTGCCGAGATCGGCAGCCACGACGTGGTGCTGACCACCTATCCGCTCTTGTCACGCGACATCGACGAGCTGGTCAAGCATGAGTTCCACATCGCCATCTTTGACGAAGCGCAGAACCTGAAGAACGCCAAGACGCGCGCTGCCGAGGCCGCCGGGCGCCTGCGCGCCACGCACCGACTGGCGCTGACCGGCACGCCGCTCGAAAACAACCTGGCCGAGTTGTGGTCGCAGTTCAACCTGCTGCTGCCGGGCTTTCTTGGCGACAGCCGCCGCTTTGCGCAGCTGTATCGCACGCCGATCGAAAAGCACGGCGACAGCGCGCGGCGCGCGCATCTGGCGCGGCGCCTGAAGCCGTTCATCCTGCGCCGAAACAAGGACATGGTGGCGCGGGAGCTGCCGCCCAAGACCGAGATCGAGCAGACCGTCGATCTGGCCGGTGCGCAGCGCGACCTGTACGAGACGGTGCGCGCCAGCATGCAGCAACGGGTGCGCGACGCACTGGCCAAGCAGGGGCTGGCCCGCAGCCACATCGTCGTGCTCGATGCGCTGCTGAAGCTGCGGCAGGTGTGCTGCGATCCGCGTCTGGTGCCG
>JBIIZX010000381.1:0-3973 GCA_044346055.1 Burkholderiaceae bacterium
AGGTGTTCACGGCGCGCCGGGCGATGATGGCCGCCGCTGTCACCGTCTTTCCGAACGCGGTCGGCGCGCACAGCACGCCGGCATCGTGTTTCAGCATGGCCGTCACGGCCTGCTCCTGGTCGGGCCGCAGCGTGCCGACAAAGTCGGCTTGGATGGGCTCGCCGGCGAACCTCTCGTCTTGCAGGTCGCATCGGATGCCGTTGTCTTTCAGCAAAGCGCGTGCGGCGTCCAAGCAACCGCGCGGCAAGGCGATGTGCTGCGGGTAGTTCTCGGCGTTGCCGATGACGCGGGGCTTGTCCCACACCGACAGGCGCATGGCCTGGGCCTTGTAGAACTCGGGGTTCTGGAAGGCCGCCAGGCGGATCAGCCGATTGGCCAGCGCCTGGGGCAGCGCGCTCTTCTGGAAGTAGATCAGGTTGGCCAGCGTCACGGTCAAGGCCTGGGGCATGGTGCCCGCCAGCTTGGTGGGCGTACTGGACTGGCGCTTCCAAGGCGTGGCCAGATCCTCGTCGTCAATGAACGTCACGTCCAGCGGGTGAACGCCGCCGGTGGCACGCAGGATGGTCGGCTCGATGTCATGCGGCGCCATGGGCTGGATCGTGGCGAGATAGGCCCACTGGTCGCCGTGCGGCCGCAGCGCGGCGTCCACAAACACGCTGCAACCGCTTTCGCGTGGAAGCTTCTGCAGCGGCAGCGCGATCAGGTTGCCGAACCCTCCTTTGGGCATCGTGTCCTGGTTGGGAAACAAGCGGTCGTAGGACGCCAGCTTGAGCTGTCGGATTCGCGCGCAGGTGTGGCTGATGATGGCGGTCCCCAGGCGCCGGGCATCGCGCGCCGACACACGCCCGGCGAAGAACACCCAGGCATGCGCGCCCTGGCCCGAGCGCGAAATTTCCAGCGCCGCCGGAACGCCAAGCGCGTCGCAGGACCGCATGAACGCCAGCGCGTCCGACTGCCAATCCGCCTCGTCGAAATCGACTGCCAGGAAGTGGCACGTATCGTCTTCCAGCAGCGGATAGACCCCGACCGTTTGCTTGCCTGCCAGGTGGTCGTAGATCACCGAATCCGACAGCGGCACCAGCAGCCGGTGGCTGCAGTCGCCGCACTTGATGCGCGGCTTCTCGCAGACGCCAGCCCGCCACTCGTTGGCGCACGCCGGCGCATAGCCCGACTTGCCCGAGGTCTTGCCCTCCCAGCGAACTGGGTACACATCGGTGCGGCCCCGGAACAGCCGGCGAAACAAAGCCACCTTCTCGGCAGTGGACAGGCTGGGCCCTGTAGACGCTGGCGCCGGCGCCGGCACGGATGCGAGCAGCGCTGCCTGTGACGCCGCGGCCGGGGGCGCGGGCCACGCGATGCCATGCGACTCCAGTAACGCCACCAGCCGCGCGTTCTCGGCTTGCAGCGCGGCGAGGGCCTCGCGCTCAGTCATCGGCCCCATGCTCGATGAGCAAAGCATCCATCTCTTCACCCACGCCGTAGCCGATGTCGTGGCTGCAGTCTCGAACGGTCTGCAGGCGAGTCCAAAGTGCCGTGCGCTGCGTCTCCGGCAAGGTGGCGACTGCCTTCAACGCCTGCTCGAACATTCGCACCAGCGCGGACAAGTAGGCTTCGTCGTCGAGGCCGACATCGCAGCTGAATCCCGAGGCCCGCTCGCAATACAAAACCATCAACTCTGCCAGCCCGTCCGCCGTGCCCGATGCCTTCTTGTAGTCCGTGATGGCCTTCTTGGCTTTGGCCACCGAGGTGTCCTGGTTCTTGAACACATCGGGCCACAGCCAGCGATCGATGGTTTCCGTGTAGGGCTTGAGCACGTCTTCGCCAAAGTGCAGACGTGTGTGGAGGAAGGCCTGGTTGTCCTTGCTGGCGGCGTATAGGTCTTGCACCAGGCCGAGCAGGCTGGCGCGGTCGAGGCCAGCGAGCCTCGCCTTGACGTTGATCCAGGATGGGGCGACCTTCTTCGTTGCCATGGGAGACGTGCCGTAACAGGTTGGTCAGTTCGCCGTGGCCGAGGATGCCGCGAAGACACGTTCCAGCGTCGCCGGCAGCAGTGCGGCGTTGGCCTGGCGGATGGCGGCGTGTTTGGCTTTCAGTGGCGTCTGGCGTTTCAGCACCTCGACGATCCGCAACTGGTTACTGAGCGTTGGTAGTAGCAGCTCAATATTCAGAAACCGCTCGGGCCGCGTGCGTTCTCTGCGGGCCCCTACGCCTTGGGTGGCGTCTTGCAACTGCTGCCAGAACCACTCGGTCCTGACGATCTCACCGATGTATTCGCTGCTGGCTTGGTCCGGCTTGCAGAGGAAGGTGCGGTACTCCGGCGAGACGAACCAGCCGCACAGCTCGGCGGGACACCGGGCGATCGCGCCTTCCCAGCCCTTGACCTGGCTCAGCACGATGGCGCCCTCGTAGAGCCGGTGAAACGACCTGTAGGTGGTCTCCGTTCCGCTGACCGCGGCCTTGGCAAACAACCCGCCGCCGAAGCCGCGAACACCGACCTGGGAATAAGTTCCAGTTGCCGTGATCAGCTCATCGATTTCATGCAGTTCGATCACATCGCCGAGGCGAACCACTCGACCCGCTGCGAGTTGGTGATGCAGGCTCAGTAGCAGGGCGTCCGAGGCAACGTCTGCGGCGTCCAGATGCGCATCCACTTCCTGGGTCTTCTCGGTCAGCGCTTCGAGGCGGTTTACGACGGTTTGCTGTTCAGCCAGGGACGGAAGCGGAATTTCTAGACTCAGGAACTGCGCTGGACTGACCGTTTCTCGCCGTGCGCCCATGCCCTGTGCTTTGCCTTGCAACTGGCGCCAGACGGCATCGCGTCGGCAATACCAACTCAAGAACCGCGTGTCCAATCTCTGTGCATCAGCCCTGAATGTGGGAAACACCGGCGAGAGGAACCAGCCGTCGAAGTCGTCGGGAATCCGCGCGACTGCACCCTCCCACGCCTTGGGTGAACTGATCACGAAGTCGCCAGCATTCAGCCGGTGAAAGACTTTGTAGGTTGTCTCCGTCGGAGAGATCGGTCCGCGCCGGAACAAGCCGCGACCAAAACCATAGACGCCTGCCAGATTTGCGGTGTCAAGCTGTGTGCTCAGCACAGCATCGATATGGGTCTTGAGCACCGACCCCAGAGGTACTACGGGCCAGGCCTTCATTCCGTCGCCTCTCTATCGTCGCGCCCCACCCGCCGCGCCTCCAGCTCCCGCCGCGTCTTGTCCAACTCCGCTTCCAGCAGCTTCGCATCCGGCAGCACGGTCTGGTACTCGGCCGCCATCACCTTGTTGGGCAGGCCTTCCAAGGCATAGTGGGCCTCGTTGTGGCCCTTGCTGGTGCACAGCACCAGGCCCACCGGCGGGTTCTCGCCGGGCTTGGTCCAGTGCTGGCGGGCGTAGTTCAGGTACATGTGCATCTGGCCCGCGTCGGCATGGCTGAACTTGCCGATCTTCAGGTCGATGACCAGCAGGCACTTGAGTCCGCGGTGGAAGAACAGCAGATCGACGCGGAACCAGCTGTCGTCAAGCCGCAGGCGCCGCTGTCGGCCCACGAAGGCGAAGTCGTCGCCCAGCTCCAGCAGGAAGTCGGCCAGGTGCTGGATCAGCGCCTCATCCAGGTCCGATTCGGAGTACTCGTCCTTGAGGTTGAGGAATTCCAGGACGAAGGGGTCCTTCAGCGCTCGCTCGGGCGTGATGGCGTCGCCAGGCTCGGCCACTTCGGCCTTCCGCAGCATGGCCGCCTTGTTGCGCGACAGGGCAATGCGTTCATAGAACTGGCTGTTGACCTGGCGGTCGAGCTGACGCACGCTCCAGCCGCAGCGCAGGGCTTCGGTTTCGTAGAAGACGCGCGCCGCTTCAGACTTGACGGACAGCAGGCGCACATAGGCTGACCACGGGAGGGGGAAGGACTTGGCCAGGGAGCCCAGGTCGATGAAATTCCGAGACGCTGATTCGGAAATCTGGCCAGTTGGCGATTCTCC
>JBIIZX010000382.1:0-3956 GCA_044346055.1 Burkholderiaceae bacterium
GATGGCCGCGCTCTAGTCGGCAGCGGCCACGCTTGAACCGGCTGCGCGTTGCTTGAATCGCCTCCGGCTTAGCGCCACGCTCATCGGCCGCTCGGCCTTGCGCTACACCCCCGCGGGCCTGCCCGTGTGTGAAGCGCAGTGCCAGCACAGCGGCGCGGTGATCGAAGCCGGGCTCGAACGGCAGCTCGCCTTCCAGTTTGCGGCGGTGGCAGCAGGCAGCGTGGCAGAGCGGCTGAACCGCCTGGCGCTGGGCAGCGCGATCGAGCTCGAGGGCTTTGTCGCCACGACCAGCCAGCGCACGCAGAAGCTTCGGATCCACATCACAGAATTCACACCAGTTTCAGGAGTTTGAAATGGCCACAGGACGTTTTGGTGCAAAAGGCAAGGGTAAGGGCGGCAAGGGCGGTCGTCGCGGCGAAAAGCAGAACGCGCTCTTTAAGCGCAAGAAGTTCTGCCGCTTCACCGCGGAAGGCGTCGAGCAAATCGACTACAAGGATGTCGAGACGCTGCGTGACTTCATCAACGACAACGGCAAGATCATGCCGGCCCGCCTGACGGGCACCAAGGCGCACTATCAGCGCCAGTTGGACACGGCGATCAAGCGCGCTCGCTTTCTGGCGCTGCTGCCATACAGCGACAACCACTAAGCCATAGCACGCCGGAGAAACAGATGCAGATCATCCTGCTCGAGAAAGTGATCAACCTGGGCGCCCTGGGCGACGTGGTCAAGGTCAAGGACGGCTATGCCCGCAACTACCTGATTCCGCACGGCAAGGCGCGTCGCGCCACCGAGGCGGCGATCAAGGAGTTCGAAGCGCGCCGCGCCGAGCTTGAGAAGGCGCAGGCCGACAAGCTGTCGGCGGCGCAGGCCCTGGGCGAGAAGATGGGCGGCCTGGTGCTGAACATCGGCGCCAAGGCGGGCGTGGACGGGCGCCTGTTTGGCTCGGTCACCAACTTTGACATCGCCGAAGCGCTGGGAAAGAAGAGCATCGAGGTCGAGAAGGCCCAGATCCGCATGCCCAACGGCCCGCTGAAGACCGTGGGCGAGCACCACGTGTCGGTCGGCCTGCACGCCGATGTGGTCGTCGACATCACCATCCAGGTCGCTGGCGAAGCTGCCTAGGTCAAAGCCAGCTGAGTCACAGCCAGCTTGGTCAAGGTCAGCCAAGTCAAAGCCAGCTACGTCGAAGTCACCTCAGTAGAGCCGGCTAAGTCATTGAGGCATAAGCATCGGACGCGACCTGTCGTGTCCGATGCCTGAGCTGCCTCTGGTGCCGATACACTCATCGCCCCAATGGAGGGTCGATGAATTCGCCTGTCGCGGATCGTGAAGTCCAGAACGTCCGCACCCCCCCGCATAGTCTTGAAGCCGAGCAGTCCGTGCTCGGCGGATTGCTGCTCGACAACGCCGCCTGGGACCGGGTGGCGGACATGGTCAAGGCCGATGACTTTTATCGGCACGAGCACCGCCTTATCTTCCAGCACATTGCGCGTCTGATCGACGGCAATCGTCCGGCCGACGCCGTGACGGTGTACGAGTCGCTGAAGAACGCCGGCAAGGCCGACGAAGTCGGTGGCTTGGCTTACCTCAGCACGCTGGCGCAGAACACGCCGTCAGCGGCCAATATCCGGCGCTATGGCGAGATCGTGCGCGACCGCTCGGTGCTGCGCCGCCTTGTTTCCGTGGGCGACGAGATCGCCACCAGCGCGCTTAATCCGCAGGGCAAGGACACCAAGATGGTCCTCGACGAGGCCGAATCCAAGGTGTTCCAGATCGCCGAGGATGGCGCACGCGGGCGCCAGGGCTTCGTCGAGCTCGAGCCGCTGCTCACACAGGTGGTCGAGCGCATCCAGGAATTGTTCGAACGCTCCAATCCGTCCGACGTTACGGGCGTACCAACCGGTTTCGTGGACGTTGACCGCTACACCTCGGGCCTGCAGCCGGGCGATCTCGTGATCGTTGCTGGCCGCCCCTCGATGGGCAAGACGGCCTTTGCCATCAATATTGGCGAGTACGTCGCGGTGGAGCAGGGCCTGCCGGTGGCGGTGTTCTCGATGGAAATGGGCGCGCCGCAACTGGCGCTGCGCATGCTGAGCTCGATCGGGCGCATCGACCAGCAGCGCCTGCGCACGGGCCGCCTGCACGACGAGGACTGGCCCAAGCTCACCGCAGCGATCCAGAAGATGCACGACGCGCCGATGTACATCGACGAGACGCCGGCGCTCAACTCGCTGGAGCTGCGCGCACGCGCTCGCCGGCTGGCGCGCACCTGCGGCAAGCTCGGGCTCATCGTGATCGACTACCTGCAGCTGATGTCGGGCTCGTCGTCGTCGCACGGCGAAAACCGCGCGACCGAAATCTCCGAGATCAGCCGGTCGCTGAAGGCGCTGGCCAAGGAACTGCAGGTGCCGGTGATCGCGCTGTCGCAGCTCAACCGTACCGTCGAGCAGCGCGCCGACAAGCGCCCGGTGATGAGCGATCTGCGTGAATCCGGCGCCATTGAGCAGGACGCGGACGTGATCTTTGCGCTGTATCGTGAAGAGTTCTACAACCCCGATACGACCGAGAAGGGCGTGGCCGAGTTGCTGATCCTCAAGCAGCGCAATGGCCCCACGGGGCGCCTGAATCTGCGCTTTGCCGGTGCCAATACGCGCTTTGACAATCTCGCCGGAGGCGGCATGGCCGCCTCGCCGTTCTAGCCAGCCGGCCCGCCGGCCGCGGCCCGCACGACAACAAGAACAACTTGGCAGCCAATCCCAACGACCCGACGAGGACACTGATGCCGGCTCCCTTCGTGCCGTTTGCTCCGGAGTCGCGCGATGGCGCGCGACCGCTGCGCTCGATGGCGCGGCGGCTGCGCCCGATCGACCGGCGCTTTTTTCCGCTGTTTGACCAGCACATCGCACTGGCGATCGACGCGCTGTGCGCTCTGACTGCGTTGCTAAAAGACGTCAGTGATCCCGATGGCCGCGTGCGCGACATCGAGGCACTTGAGAAGCGTGCTGACACCGTCATGGACGAGGTGCGCAATGCGCTGCGGCGCAGTCTTTTTCAGCCGTTTTCCCGCGCGCAGGTCTTTGAACTGGCCAATCATGTCGACGACATTCTGGATGTGTGCGAGGACGCCGCGCAGTCACTGCATCTGTATCACGTAACGCGCGTGACGCCGGAGGCGGTGCGGCTGGCCGAGCTTGCGGTGGACAGCGCACTGAAGCTGCAGACCGCCATGCGGCAGATCGCCTCACTCGCGACGCCGCGCGCCACCCTGGCCTTGTGTGCCGAGGTCGACCAGCTCGAGTCGCAGGCCGATCACCTGATGCGCGCGGCCATGTCGCGCCTGTTTCGAGAGGAACCGGACTCGCATCAGCTGGTGAAGCTGAAGGCGGTCTACGAGGTGCTGGAGTCGCTCACCGACAAGTGCAAGGACGTGGCCAAGGACATCGAGGCCATTGTGCTGCGGCATGCCTGAGCGCAGCTGGTCGATTCAGCGAGCCCAAGCAATGAGCAGCCAGACGGAAGAAGGCAGCAGGACGCCATGACGGCGCTGCTGTGGATCCTGGCCATCGTGCTGATCGCCGTCGGCGTGGCGGGCGTCGTCCTGCCGGCGCTGCCCGGCGTCGTCTTTGTCTTTGCCGGCATCCTGCTCGCTGCCTGGATCGACAATTTCATGCGCATCGGCACGGCGACGCTGGTCGTGCTCGGCGTGCTGGCTGCGATTGCCTTCGTGATCGACTACGTCGCCTCCGCCGCCGCCGCCAAGAAGGCGGGTGCGAGCAAGCTGGGACTGCTGGGCGCGGCACTCGGCACCGTGCTCGGGATCTTCACCGGCTTCATCGGCCTCATTTTTATGCCGCTGGTGGGCGCAGCCATCGGCGAATACCTCGCGCAACGCGACGCCCTGCGCGCCGGCCGCATCGGGCTTGCCACCTGGGTGGGGCTCTTGGTCGGCACAGTG
>JBIIZX010000383.1:0-3953 GCA_044346055.1 Burkholderiaceae bacterium
CAAGTGCATCGGAGCCACGACCTACAACGAGTACCGCGGCATTTTCGAAAAAGATCACGCGCTGTCGCGCCGTTTCCAGAAGATCGACGTCAACGAGCCCACGGTGGCGCAGACGATCGAGATCCTGAAAGGGCTCAAGTCGCGCTTCGAGGAGCACCATGGCGTGAAGTATTCGTCGAGCGCCATCACGGCGGCGGCGGAGCTGTCGGCCAAGTACATCAATGACCGCCACCTGCCCGACAAGGCGATCGATGTGATCGACGAGGCCGGTGCTGCGCAGCGCATCCTGCCGATGTCACGTCGCAAGAAGACCATTGGCAAGGGCGAGGTCGAGGAGATCATCGCCAAGATCGCGCGCATTCCGCCGCAAACGGTCTCCACAGACGACCGCGCGCAGCTGAAGAGCTTGGATCGCAACCTCAAGAACACGGTGTTCGGGCAGGACCCGGCCATTGATGCTCTGGCCGCCGCAATCAAGATGGCGCGCTCGGGCCTGGGCAAGCCGGAAAAGCCCATTGGCTCGTTCCTGTTTTCCGGTCCCACGGGTGTCGGCAAGACCGAGGTGGCCAAGCAGCTGGCGTTCACGCTGGGCATCGAGCTCATTCGCTTTGACATGTCCGAGTACATGGAGCGCCATGCGGTCAGCCGCCTGATTGGCGCGCCGCCGGGCTACGTCGGCTTTGACCAGGGTGGTCTGCTGACCGAGGCTATTGCCAAGAAGCCGCACGCGGTGCTGCTGCTCGACGAGATTGAAAAAGCGCATCCGGACATCTTCAATATCCTGCTGCAGGTCATGGACCATGGCACGCTGACCGACAACAACGGTCGCAAGGCGGATTTCCGCAACGTGATCATCATCATGACCACCAACGCAGGCGCGGAGACGCTGCAGCGGCGCTCGATCGGCTTTGCCAATGCGCGTGAATCCGGCGACGAGATGGCCGATATCAAGCGCATGTTCACGCCGGAGTTCCGCAACCGGCTGGACGCGATCATCAGCTTCCGCTCGCTTGATGAGGAGATCATCATGCGCGTGGTCGACAAGTTCCTGATGGCGCTCGAAGACCAACTGCACGAAAAGAAAGTCGACATCACCTTCTCCGAGGCGCTGCGCCAGCATCTGGCTAAGAAGGGCTTTGATCCGGTCATGGGCGCGCGTCCAATGGCACGCCTCATCCAGGACACCATCCGCAAGGCGCTGGCCGACGAACTGCTATTTGGCCGCCTGCTGACCGGTGGCAAGGTGAGCGTGGACGTTGAAACCAAGCCCGACGGCACCGAAGAGATCAAGCTCGACTTCCCGCCCGTCGATGGTGGCAACGCGCCGCAGCAGGAGCGTGGCGAGCCGGTGCTGACCGAGTAACGTTTCGGAAAGCGCCGCTTCGCTCCGGCGAGCGGCGCTACGCTATTGGTTGTCGCACCACGCGCTCGCTGCGGGTCGTTGCCGCATAGCAGTATCACGCGTTCTTCTTGGGTCGGGATGCACATTGCTGTGCCTCCCAATTGACTTCCCCCGGGTTTCCTCCGAAAGTCTCGGCCGGCACGCTGGTGCAGCCATGCACCGTGCCGACTGAAGTCATCAACAAGGAGACAACCGTGAAGAAGTTGCTGGCGGCCCGGCTCGGCGCCTTGGCGGCTCTTGCCGCCCTATCGTTTGCAGCGTTTCCATCGCACGCCCAGGCTCCGGCCGCCGCGCCCATTGATGAGCGCGCCGCCGCCTATCTCGCGTCCAACTGCGCCAATTGCCACGGTACCCAAGGCAAGGCCGTCGGCGCCATGCCGAGCCTGGCCGGCCAGCCTGCGGCGACCATCGCCGAGCAAATGCGCGCGTTCCGCGACGGCAAGCGGCCGGCGACGATCATGCATCAGCTGTCCAAGGGCTACAGCGATGCGCAGATCGATGCCATTGCCGAGCATTTTTCCAAGCAGCCGCGCTGAAGGAGACGATGATGAACAAGCACAATTTCTCCCGGCGCGACCTTCTTAAATTCTCCGCCGCGGGTGCGGCCATCAGTTCGCTGTCCGCCTGCGCGACCATGGACAGCAAGCCCCTGGGGCGCGTGGTGGTGGTGGGCGGCGGCTACGGCGGCGCCACGGCGGCCAAGTACATCCGCATCTGGTCCGAGGGCAAGATCGAGGTCACGCTGGTCGAGCCCAACGAGAATTTCATCTCCTGCCCGATGTCGAACCTCGTTATCGGTGGCAGCAAGACGATCGCCGACATCACGGTGCCGTACAGCGGGCTCGCAAAGTACGGCGTGAAGGTCGCGCGTGACACCGTGACGGGTGTGGATGCCGACCAGAAAACCGTGCGCCTGGCCAGTGGCGCAACGCTCGAGTACGACCGCCTGGTGCTGTCGCCTGGCATCGAGTTTCTGTTCGAGAACGTGCGTGGCATGAGCGCGGGGGCCATCGAGCAGATCCCGCACGGCTGGCGCGCGGGCCCGCAAACCCTGCTGCTGCGCCGGCAACTGGAGACGATGCCCGATGGTGGTGTGGTGGTGATGAGCATTCCGCTTGCCCCGTACCGCTGCCCGCCTGGACCCTATGAGCGCGCCTGCCAGATCGCCAGCTACATCAAAACGACCAAGCCCAAGAGCAAGCTGATCGTGCTGGACGCCAATCCGGAGATGGTTTCCAAGCGTCCGCTGTTCACCAATGTGTTCACCAACGACTACAAAGGCATCATCGACTATCGCAACAGTGCGGCGGTGGGCGAGGTCGACGTGGCTGGCAAGACCTTCGTGCTGGATCTGGGTGAGCGCATCAAGGGCGACGTGCTCAACCTGATCCCGCCGCAGCGTGCGGCCAACATCGCGCGCGACGCCGGCGTCATCACGGCCAACAACCGCTGGTGCGAAGTCGACTGGAACACGATGGAGTCGGTGAAGGTCAAGAACATCCACGTGCTGGGTGATGCGACCCAATCAGCCCCGCTGATGCCCAAATCCGGCCATATGGCCAACCAGCATGGCAAGGCGGCGGCTGCCGCGATCGTCGAACAGCTCAATGGTCGCGCGCCGATCCCGCCGATGATGGCCAACACCTGCTACAGCTATGTCGACGCGACCAACGCGATCCACGTTGCCAGCGTGCATCGTTATGTGGCGGAGAAAAAGACGATGGAGACGGTGCCGGGATCCGGCGGCGTGTCCGCCATGGACCGCAAGGACTGGCCGCTGGAAGGTGCTTATGCCTGGAGCTGGGCACAGACGATCTGGGCGGATATGCTCGCTTGAGCGGGCTCGGTGTACGCGATGGCTTCGCCCTCGCACGTGCACCTCGCCCGGTCTAGTCAGTGCGCCGCCCTCCGGGCGGCCGCGCGGGCGGCGCACAGACGAGTAACGGCAGCGCTTCGCGCTGCCGTTTTCATGTCAGGCGTTGCTCTTTGCCTTGAACGCGAACGCGCTCGCCTGCTCGTTGTGCAGGCCCCGCTTGTCGGCAAAGTATTGCCCAAGATGTGCGAGGTCCGCCTCTTCATCGCCGCTCAGGCGGATGAAGTCCTGCAGGCCAACGGTGCGGGTTGCGTAGTCGATATAGGCCAGGCCCAGCGGCACGTCCAGATGGCGCGCCAGGTGATAAAAGCCCGAGCGCAAGTGATCCTGGTGCTTGCGCGTGCCTTCGGGCGAGAGCACCAGCCAGCACCAGGGTTCGCTGCGCACCAGTGAGGCGAGCTGTTCGACCGCGCCGCTGGCCTGATGCCGGTCCACCGGCCGCCCGCCCCACAGGCGCATCAATCGCCCGACGGTGGCCCCCGTGATGCCGCGAAACAGGCTCTCCTTGCCAATCCAGCGAAACGGTGTACGCATGACCCACTTGGCCAGAAGACCCAGTGGAAAGTCCCAGTTGGAGGTGTGCGGGTAGACGATGACCACGCCCCGCGCGCCGGGCAGCCCATCGAAAATGACGCGCCAGCCAAAGCGCGCCAGCAGCCAGCGCGCAAAGGCGGCCTG
>JBIIZX010000384.1:0-3913 GCA_044346055.1 Burkholderiaceae bacterium
GGTGGGCACGCGCGGCACGGCCGCGGCGGTGGAAGCGGTCGGCATCCCGATCAAGGTCGTCAACAAGGTCAAGGACGGGCGGCCGCACGTGGTTGATCTGCTCAAGAACGGCGACATCGACCTGGTGATCACCACGGTGGAAGAAAGCCGCGCCCAGATCGCCGATTCGCGCTCGATCCGCACCACGGCCCTTGCGCAACGCGTGACCTACTACACGACGATCGCCGGCGGTCGCGCGGCCATCGAGGGCATGAAGCACCTGGCCGCACTCGAGGTCTACGACTTGCAGGGATTGCACCGGCAGTTGCATTGATTGGAGTCGGGAGCGTGGAGCGCTCGCGACTCACGAAGATCTGCCTTGGCTGGTCGCTGATGGCGCTATAGTTTCTTTGAAATCGCCCCGGCTTCGCGCCGGGGCGTTGCTTTTCAAGATGCGTTCCCGCCAGTTGGTGCCATCGCCCCGACTTCCGTCTCCTGACTGAATACGCCCGACTCCCGACCAAAAAATGCCCATTCCCATCACTGCACGCGGCGCGGAACGACTGAAAGAAGAGTTGCAGCGCCTGAAGAGCCAGGATCGCCCCGCGGTGATCCAGGCGATCAAGGAGGCGCGTGAGAAAGGCGATCTGTCCGAGAACGCCGAGTACGACGCGGCGCGCGAGCGTCAGGGCTTCATCGAGGGCCGAATCCAGGAGCTCGAAGGCAAGCTGGGCGCGCTGCAGATCATCGACCCGGCCTCGGTCGATGCCGGCGGGCGCATCGTGTTCGGCGCCACCGTGTCGCTGGAGGATCTAAAGGCGGGTGAGCAGGTGAAGTACCAGATCGTGGGTGACGATGAGGCCGACATAAAGGCTGGCCTCATCTCGATCTCCAGCCCGACCGCGCGGGCGCTCATCGGCAAGAGCGAAGGGGATCTGATCGAGGTTGCCGCGCCCGGCGGCATACGCGAGTACGAAGTACTTGAGGTGAACTACGTCTGAGCGGTGCTACCGCGCCCGGCCGCCGGTGCGGCGCGGTGCGCTCGGCTTGCCGGCCCGGATCTCGCTGCGGCCCGGCTTGCCACGCTGCGCGGCACCCGCCGAGGCAACCTTCTTCGACACATGCGGCGCGTTTTGCGGGCGTGGCACGCTGGCGCCAACCGGCTCGTCGGGCAGGGGCCGATACAGCACCAACACCTTGCCAATCGATTGCACTCGCCCGGCCGACAGCCGGTCTGCCAGCGCCGCAAAGGCTTGCTCGCGCTCTTCGCGCTCCTCCATCGGCGCGCGAATCTTGATAAGTCCGTGGGCCGTCAGCGCGCGATCCACTTCCTTTACTAGCGCGTCGGTGAGTCCTTCGGAGCCCATCAGCACCACCGGGTTGAGCTTGTGCGCCTCGCCCTTGAGCTGCTGGCGCTCCCTGGCACTCATGATCAGTTCAGTCATCGCCTGCCTTTGTGCAACATTTAGCAATGCCCAAGGTTAAGTCCACCAGCGCCAAGAAGCACCGCTCCAACCCCGAGTGGTTGCGCCGGCACGTCACCGACCCCTACGTGCAGCAGGCGGTTGCCAAGGGCTACCGGTCGCGCGCGGCGTTCAAGCTGTCGGAGATCGACGACAAGCTGCGCCTGCTGCGACCTGGGGCGGTGGTGGTGGATTTGGGCAGCACACCGGGCAGCTGGACCCAGATTGTGCGCGAGCGGCTGCTGGACAAGGAGCGCAACCTGCGCGGCAGGATCATTGCGCTCGACATCCTGCCCATGGACCCGCTGCCGGACGTGGTCTTCATACAGGGCGATATTCGTGAGGAGGCAGTTGAGGCAGAACTGGCGGCGGCACTGCAGGGTGGGAAAGTCGATCTGGTGCTGTCCGACATGGCGCCAAATCTGTCCGGCATCGCCGCGGCCGATGCAGCGCGCAGCGCCCACCTCGCTGAAATCGCGATCGAATTTGCACTGCAGCACCTCAAACCGAACGGTGCGGTGTTACTGAAGGCGTTCCAGGGCAGTGGCTTCAGTCAACTGGTGGAGCAGCTCAAGCGTGGGTTTGTCACGGTGTCGACGCGCAAGCCTGCGGCCTCGCGGGCTGAGTCCGCTGAAACCTACCTGCTTGCCCAGGGGCTAAAGGAGGGCGGCGGGCGCGTTGACCCGCAGCGTTGACCTGCTGCGTTGAGCCAAAGCGGTTGACCCGGAACCCATGCGAGCAGAGCCTTGCAACTCGCCCTGCAGATTGCGGCTTTGCGCGGAGGCCGGAGCGGCACATTGATTTCCCGCGATTTGACCCCCAATTGCGGTGTGATTTCGTCCCGATCCTGGCTCTTGCACGTCGGAATCGGCCTAGAATGGTCTGGAACCGTAGCGTGATTCCGTCGGCCCAGTGCCGGCCTCCTTCAGGAGTTTCTTTTGAACAACAACATGCTTGCGAAAGCCGCCATCTGGCTGGTGATCGCACTCGTTCTGTTCACCGTGTTCAAGCAGTTCGAGGGGCGGCAGCGCCCCGGTGAAACGCTGATGCCCTATTCGGAGTTCCTGGCCGAAGTAAAGGCTGGGCGGCTGAAGGCGGTGTCGATCCAGGAATCTGGCATGACGCCGGAGATTGTCGCGGTGACGCAGGATGATCGGCGCCTTCGCACGATTGGCACCGCGCTCGACCGCGGCCTGATGGGCGATCTCATTGGCGCCGGCGTCAGGGTCGAGGTGAAGCCGCGCGAGGAGCAGTCGCTCCTCACCTCCATTTTCGTGTCGTGGTTCCCGATGTTGCTCTTGATCGGTGTGTGGATCTTCTTCATGCGCCAGATGCAGGGAGGCGGTCGCGGGGGCGCCTTCAGCTTCGGCAAGAGCCGCGCGCGCATGCTCGACGAGAGCAACAACAGCATCACCTTCGTGGACGTGGCCGGCTGCGACGAGGCCAAGGAAGAAGTCCAGGAGCTGGTCGAATTCCTGCGTGACCCGTCCAAGTTCCAGAAGCTGGGTGGTCGCATTCCGCGCGGCGTGCTGATGGTCGGCTCTCCCGGTACCGGCAAGACGCTGCTGGCCAAGGCCATCGCTGGCGAGGCCAAGGTGCCGTTCTTTTCGATTTCCGGATCGGACTTTGTCGAGATGTTCGTCGGCGTGGGTGCGGCGCGTGTGCGCGATATGTTCGAGCAGGCCAAGAAGCACGCGCCCTGCATCATCTTCATCGACGAGATTGACGCCGTGGGCCGTCAGCGTGGCGCGGGCCTCGGTGGAGGCAACGACGAGCGCGAGCAGACGCTCAACCAGATGCTGGTCGAGATGGACGGCTTTGAAACCGGTGTAGGCGTGATTGTCATTGCCGCCACCAACCGGCCCGACGTGCTCGACCCGGCGCTGCTGCGGCCGGGCCGTTTTGACCGGCAGGTGGTGGTGCCGCTGCCGGATATTCGTGGTCGCGAGCAGATTCTTAACGTCCATATGCGCAAGGTGCCGATTGGCGCCGACGTGAAGGCCGATCTGATCGCACGAGGCACCCCGGGCTTTTCGGGTGCCGATCTCGCCAACCTGGTCAATGAGGCCGCGCTGTTTGCTGCGCGCCGCAGTGGGCGCGTGGTCGAGATGGAAGACTTCGAGCGCGCCAAGGACAAGATCATGATGGGCGCCGAGCGCAAGTCGATGATCATGTCCGAGGAGGAGCGGCGCAACACCGCATACCACGAGTCGGGCCATGCGATCGTCGCCAAGCTGCTGCCGAAGTCCGACCCGGTGCACAAGGTGACCATCATTCCGCGCGGGCGTGCGCTGGGTCTCACCATGCAGTTGCCCGAGCAGGATCGCTATTCCTACGATCGCGAGTATCTGCTGAGCCGGATTGCAGTGCTGTTCGGTGGCCGGATCGCTGAAGAGTTGTTCATGAACCAGATGACCACTGGCGCAAGCAACGACTTCGAGCGCGCCACGCAAATGGCGCGCGACATGGTC